>NZ_JBITGG010000002.1:0-154388 GCF_044456765.1 Micromonospora sp. NPDC050784
AGGGGGGGGGGGGGCCGGGGGGCGGGCCCGCCCGGGGGCCCGGGCGCCCGGGGGCCGGGGCGCGCCCCCGCCCCCCCCCCGGGCCCGCGCCCCCCCGGGGGGGGGCCCCCGGGCCCCCCCCCCCCCACCACGGATCAGAGGGTGACCTGGTGCACCCGGTCGTCCACGCCACGTACCGCCAGCCAGGCGCTGCCGTTGGCGCCGGCGGCGGCCCCGGGCGCACCCCGGAACGCGTCGGTGGCGAACTCGCCGCGTCGGAACCAGCCGCCCCAGGCGCCGTCGGCCAGGTTGCGCTGCCAGAGCCGGTTGTCGGCGGCCAGCGCGAACAGGTAGACCCGGCCGGAGGTGGCGAGCAGGGTCGGGCTGCCACTGGTGGTGCCGCCCAGGTTGGTCCAGGCCGACCAGGTGGTGCCGGTCCGGCTGCTCCACCACACCTCGTCGGTGCGACTGCGGACCGCCACGTGCAGCACGCCGGCGTCGTCGACGACCGCGCTCGGCCGACCGTAGAACGGCCGGTTCTCGGGAGAACCGACGCCGGTCCAGCCGGCGCTCGGCGTACGCGACCAGAGCTTGCCGTCGGCACCGCGGGCGACCAGGGTCCACTGGGTCGGGCTGGTCCAGGCTGCCGTGGGCGCGTCGGTCAGCGTGCCACCGAGGCTGCGCCACGGCCCCCAGCTGCCGGCCACGTAGCTGCGCTGCCAGGCGGCGTTGTCGGTGCCGCGGACGAAGACGTCGAGCCGCCCGTCGGCGGAGCCGTACGCCGCCGGCTGACCGAGGATCCGGCCGCCGACCGGGCCGCCGAGGGAGGTCCAGTGCGTGCCCCACGTCGTACCGGTGCGGGTGTTGACCGCCAGCGCACCGGAAGCGTCGCGGACGAAGGCGGTGGCGTGCGTGTCGTCGACCCGGACCAGCGCCGGGCTGGCGCTGGCGGTGCCACCGAGGTCGGTACCGGCGACCTGGTCGGTGCCGGTCAGGCCGAGCATGGCCACCCCGTGCGCGGGCACCTCGACGGTGTACGAGCCGGTGAACGGCTGCTCGCCCGGGGTGCCCGGCTGGGCGTCCACGGTGGAGCGGGACCACAGGTCACGGACCTTGACCGACCCGCCGAGGGCGACGTCGGCGAAGTTCACCGTGATCTGCTGGGCGGTGTCGTGCCGGTTGAGCAGCGCCACGGCCCGCTTGCCGGAGCCGGCGAGCACCTTGCTCCAGACCTGCGCGTCGGTGCCGGTGTCGGCGACCTTGACGCCCTGCCGGACCAGCGGGTCCTGGTCCACCGCGATGATCTCCGGGTTGGTCAGCGCCGAGATCATCTCCTTCGGCAGGCCACGCGGGTCGGAGCCGATCACCAGCGGCGCGGCCATGATGGCCCACATGCCGAGCTGCGTCTTGGACTCGTCCAGGCTCAACTCGTACCCGCCGCCGGGCAGCGGCCGCATGGGCAGCAGGTAGTCCGGGTCGTTGTAGTGCCCCGGCCCGGTGGCCGCCGGGTGGTACGCGTTGACGTCCATATTGCGCAGCACCCACGGGTACGCCCACTGCGGGCTCGGGTCGGTGAGCCCCACGTCGGTGTAGGTCCGCCACGAGTCGGCGACGGTGGGCGCGTACGTGTAGCTCCAGGTGGAGAGCTGCTCCGGGGTGTACGGGCCGCCGCCCCAGTCCGAGCTGACCGGGTTGCAGATGTTGAGCAACATCGGCCGGGGCGACTGGCGTACCGCCTCGGCCAGCTCCCGGAAGGTGGTCTCCGGGTCGAGGCCGGCGGCCCGGCCGCAGAGCCAGTCGGCCTTGAGCGCGTCGAAGCCCCAGCCGGCGAACTGCGCGATGTCCGCCTGGTAGTGGCCGTTGCTGCCGAGCCCACACTGCCCCGGCAGGTACGGGCCGGCGTCGGTGTAGATGCCGGCCTTCATCCCCTTGCTGTGGATGTACGCGGCCAGCGCGGCCATTCCGCCGGGGAAGCGGGCCGGGTCGGCGACGAGCTGACCGGCCTCGTTGCGCGGGGTGGGCGCGGCCCAGTTGCCGTCGATCCAGACGTAGGTGTAGCCGGCGTCCCGCAGGCCACTGTGGACCATGTAGTCGGTGACCGACCGTACTTCGGCCTCGGTGGGATCGCCACCGAGGCCGAAGTAGGTGTTCCAGCCCTGGTAGGGCGTCGGGGCGAGGCCGCTGTTGAAGAAGGTCGGCGCGCCCTGGTCCTCCGCGCCGGTGGCCGCCGGGGCGTGGCCGGGGCGACCGGGCCCGTGGCCGGCCTGTGGTGGGTCGGCGTGGGGTGGGCCGGCCATCGCCGGCATCGGGCTGGCCAGGCCCAGGCCGAGCACGGCCAGGGCAGCGGTCAGCTGTCGGTTCAGGCGCATGGAGGTACTCCTGTCCCTCGGGGGTGGGGGTGGTGGTGCTCCGATCTCAGTCGCGGGTCAGCACGATGAGGTCGGCGTCGTGGGTCGCGCTCCACTGCACGGGCAGGCCGACGGTGGTGAGGTGGCTGCCGGAGTAGTGCCGGTCGCCGTGCGCGTAACCGGCCGCCGGGTCGAGGCCGCGCAGGGGCAACCGGACCGGGCGGGACGGAAGCAGCCCGGCACCGTCGAGCCGGCCGGTGTGCCAGGCCAGGACGACCACCCGGTTCTCGTCCGGCGCGGTGTACTGCACCGCGCAGCGGGCCTGGTCGGGGCCACCGATCAGGTGCACCTCGCCGTGCGTGACGATGTCCCGGATCTCCTTGTAGCGGGCGATCCAGCCGGCCGCCTCGACCCGCTCGGCCGGGGTCCACGCCCGGATGTCCGCGCCGATGCCGAGCACACCGGCCATCGCCAGGACGAACCGGAACGCCAGCGTTCGGGGCCGGTTGTCGAACAGGCCGGGCGCGTCGGTGACCCAGGAGCTGAGCAGGTGTGGGGCGTTGGCGTGCAGGAAGCCGTACTGGATGGCCAGCCGGTCCAGCGGACCGGTGTTGTCGCTGGGCCAGAAGACGTCGGCCCGGGCGGCCATCGCCAGGTCGGTCCGCGCGCCCCCGCCGGCGCACGCCTCGATCAGCACCCCGGGATGGTCCCGGCGCAACCGCTCGTAGATGCGGTGCAGGTTGGCGACGTGCGCGCCGTCCAGGTCGAGCGGGCCCACCCCACCGGGGCGACCCGGCTCGGTACGCGGTCGGTTGAAGTCCCACTTCAGGTAGTCGATGTCGTACCGGCGCAGCAGGCTGTCGACTGTGGAGTGGACGAACTCGGCGACCTCCGGCCGGCCCAGGTCGAGCAGGTACTGGTTGCGGACCGGTGTGAGCGGCCGGCCGTCGACGGAGTAGACCCAGTCCGGGTGCTCGGCGTACAGGGAGGACTTCGGGTTGACGCACTCGGGCTCGACCCAGAGCCCGAAGTTCAGCCCGAGCGCGCGGACGTCGGCGATGAACGTGTCGAACCCGGCCGGGAACTTCGCCGGGTCGGGCGTCCAGTCACCCAGTCCGGCGGTGTCGTCGTTGCGGCCGACGAACCAGCCGTCGTCCACGACGAACGTCTCCACGCCCAGTTCGGCGGCGATCCGGGCGAGCGCGAGCTGACTCTGCGCCTCGACGGCGAAGTAGGTCGCCTCCCAGGAGTTGTAGAGGACCGGGCGCGGGCTGAGCCGTTCCCCGGCCAGCATCCGCTGGTGGGTGTGCCAGACCCGGGCCAGCCCGTCCAGGCCGTCCGGGCTGTACGCCCCGGTGGCCACCGGCAGGGTCAGCCGCCCGCCGGCGGCCAACTCCAGCGGGCCGTCGACCAGCTGACGGCCGACCCGGACCCGGGTGAGGCCGCCGGTGTCCCGCTCGGCGCTGATCTCCCACGAGCCGGTCCAGGCCAGCGCCATCCCCCACGCCGGCCCGGCCGGCTCGGCGGTGTCGCGCACGGCCAGCCAGGGCACGTGCAGGTGCCCGGGTACGCCCTGGGAGCTGCCGATGCTGAAGGTGCCGTGGCCCAACTCGACGTAGGAGAGCTGGAACTCCTGCTCCCACTGCCCCCACTGGTGGCTGAGCAGCGCGCCGTGCGGCGTCGGTACGCAGAACCCGCCCGATCCGGCCCGGACGACCCGCAGCGCGTCGGTGCCGTCGTTGGTCAGCTCGACCCACCGCTGCACCACGTCGGTGCCGACCGGCACCCGGTAGTGCACGGTGGCGCGCAGCCCGGTGACCGGGTCGGCGAACTCGACGTCCAACTCCCGCTGGTCGGCGTCGATCCGCGCGTCGGTGTGCGTGAAGCCCACCCGGCGCTGCCCGTTCGACGTCTCGATCACCAGGTCGGCGCCGGTGAACGGGCGGTCGGCGTCGGTGGCGTACTCGATGGGAGCAGCGTCCCCGGCGGTGAGGAACGGGACCGGGCCGTCGTAGGCGACCGGCGAGGGCCCGTCGGAGACGCCGTGCGGCCCCCACGCGACAAGCTCCAGCCAGCGACCGTGCCCGGGCACCGTCACGGTGTACTCGGTGTGCGTGCCCCGCAGCGTCCAGCGCTGCCCGGCCTCGGCGGTCACTTGACCGCTCCGAGCGCCAGGCCGGAGACGAAGTGCCGCTGGAAGCGCAGGAACACCGCGACGGTGGGGACGGCCGCGATGACCGTACCGGCGGCGATGACGTTCCAGGACGACACGAACTGGCCCTGGAGGGCGAGCAGCGCCGGGGTGACCGGCATGTTGTCATCGGTACGCAGCACGGTGATCGCCCAGAGCAGGTCGTTGAAGATCCACGTGAAGGAGAGCGCCCCGAGGGCGGCCAGCGCGGGTCGGGTCAGCGGCAGCATCACCTTGGTGAAGATCTGCGCCGTGCCGGCACCGTCGATGGTGGCCGCCTCCTGGATCTCGCCCGGCAGGTCCCGCATGAAGCCGTGCAGGACGAAGGTGTAGAAGCCGAGACCGAAGCCGACCTGCACCGCGATCAACGCCCAGAGCGTGTCGTACAGGCCGGTCAGCTCGCTGAACTTGGCCACCGGGATGAGCAGGATCTGCGGTGGGAGCAGGTTGCCGGCGAGCATCAGCAGCAGGATCGTCCGCCGCCCGGGGATCCGGAAGCGACTCAGCGCGAAAGCGGCCATCGCGGCCAACGCCAGGCTCACCAGCACCGACGGGACGGTGACAAGCATGCTGTTGATCAGCGCGCGCAGCTCGCCGCCGTCGGTCCACGCCTGCCGGTAGGTGTCCAGGGTGAACGACCGGGGCAGGCTGCCCACCCCGTGCGCGGCGATGTCGTCGAACGACCGGGTGGACATCACCACCACCCAGAGCACCGGGCCCAGCCAGAGCAGCGAGAGCAGGATCATGCCGGTGTGGAAGGCCCCGGTACGGAGCTTGTTCATGATGCTTCCTCCCGGAACGCGCGGACCAGGTAGCCGAGGATGACGGCCAGCGCGAGCACGAAGATCACGACAGCGATCGCCGAGGCGTAACCCAGCCGCAGGCTCTGGAAAGCGGTCGAGTACATGTAGGTGCTGAGCAGCTCCGACGAGTGGTACGGCCCGCCCTTGGTCAGCGACCAGACGATGTCGAACGAGCGCAGCGAGTCGATCACGATGACCGACAGCACGACGGCGTTGACCCCCTTGAGCTGGGGAATCGTGACATGCCGTAGGCGCTGCCAGGCGTTGGCGCCGTCCATCCGGGCCGCCTCGTGCAGCGCCGGGTCGATCGCCTTCAACCCGGCCAGGAACAGCACCATCACGTACCCGATCTGGCGCCACAGCGCGGGCAGGATCACCGCGTACAGGGCGGTCTGCGGGTCGGCGAGCCAGGGCCGGATCAGCTGTTCCAGGCCGACCGCCCGCAGCAGCGTGTCGGCGATGCCGTCGGGCTGGTAGAAGACCCGCCAGACCAGCGCTGTCACCACCAGCGAGAACACCACAGGGGTGAACAGCGCGGCCCGGTAGAAGCCGACACCACGCCGCTCCTTCTGCAGGACCAGCGCCATCCCGAACCCACCCAGCACGGAGAGGCCGCCGAAGAGCACCAGCCAGATCACCGTGTTGACCAGCGCACCCCGGAAGGTGGCGTCGCCGGCCAGCTCGACGTAGTTGTCGGTGCCGACGAAGGTCGGCGGCGTCATCCCGTCCCAGCGGGTGAGGGAGAACCAGAAGCCCTGGATCGCCGGCCAGAACACCCAGACGCTCTCGACCGCGAACGGCACGAGGACGAACGCCACCAGCAGCGGCGACAGTCGAGCCGACCGTCGCCGCCGCCGGGTGGGGGTGACCGGAGTCGTGGAGATCGTTGCTGTCACGTCAGCCCTTGAAGACCTTCTCGGCGCCGGCCTGCCACTCCCGCAGGATCGCGTCGATCTGGTCCGGCTTGTCGATGAACTTGGTCAGCGCGGTGTCCGCGGTCGGCTGGAGCGCGTCGCTGGAGTCGCGGTTGAAGAACTGGGTCAGCTCCTTGGCCTCGTTCAGCATCGCCTTGCCCTTGACCACCAGCGGCGAGTCGGACGCCTTGGCCTTGGGGTTGGCCGGCAGCACGATGCCGGAGCTGGCCTTGACGTACGCCTCCTGGGCCTCGACCCCGGCCAGGTAGCTGAGCAGGGCCTTGGTGCCGGTCGGGTTGGCGGTCTTCGCGCTGGCGAAGAAGCCGTCGGTCGGTGCCTCCTCGGCCAGCGGCACGGCCGGGTCGATGATCGGGAACCGGAAGAAGTCCAGGTCGCCGAGCGCGTCCTTGGGTGCGGCGTCGGCGAAGAACGTGCCGATCAGGAACATGCCGGTCTTGCCGGCCAGCAGCGCGGTGGTCGCCTCCTGGAACGGGTACGCCTTGCCCTTGGGGTCGAAGTAGGGCAGGGCCTCGCGCCAGCGGGTGAAGACCGCCTTGACCTTCGGGTCGTCGAAGCGCTGCTTTCCGGCGAGCAGCTCGCGGTGGAACGGCGCGCCGTTGATCCGGATGTTGAGGTAGTCGAACCAGGCCGAGGCCACCCACGGGGTGTCGCCGAGGCCGATGCCGATCGGCGGGATGCCCTTGCTCTTCAGCGTCTCGCAGAGAGCCAGGAACTCGGTCCAGGTCTTCGGCTCCTGCACGCCCCACTTGGCGAAGTTGGACTTGCGGTAGAAGAAGCCCCACCAGTAGTTGTTCATCGGCACGAAGATCTGCTTGCCGCTGGCGTCGGTGGAGAGGGTGCGCAGCGACTGGGGGTAGTCGTCCAACGACTTCCAGACCTCGGAGACGTCCAGCAGCAGGTTCTTGCTGGCGTAGTCGTTGGCGACCGAGCCCGCGTACCAGGTGTAGAGGTCCGGCGGGTTGGCGGAGGTCAGGTAGGTCGGCAGCTGGGTCCGGAAGGTCTCCGAGGCGATCGTGTTGAGGCTCGCCGTGCCCTTGCCCTGCGCGTTGAAGGTCTCGATCAGCTTCTCCATCGCGGCCTTGGCCTGCGGCGAGGAGAGGTTGGACTGGATGGTGACCGCACCTGAGCCGTTGCTCGTCGTCGGCCCGCTGGCGGAGCTGGCGCACGCGCTGAGGAACGAGCTGGCGCCGAGCGCGCCCAGGCCGGCGAGCCCGAGGTGGCCAAGGAATCGCCGGCGACCGGGGTCGAAGTCGCTCACGGAGGTATCCCTTCCTTTACGACACTCAGCGTCACCACGCGATGTGTCGTCCATGTGAATGCTGTGACGAGAAGGTTGCATCGCCCCTCGTCGGCTGTCAAGATATCTTCGTAATTAATGATTAGATGAGACCAGGGCGGAGGTCAGGTGGATCAGCCTATGCGCCGGCTTGAGGGCAAGAACGCGCTGGTCACTGGTGCGATGGGTGGGATCGGCGCGGCCATTGCCCGGCGGCTCGCCGCCGAGGGGGCAGGCGTCGCGCTGCTCGACGTGGCCGACCCGGCCCCGCTGGCCGAGGAACTGACCGCGCGGGGCCACCGCGCACTGTCCGTAGTGGGTGATGTCAGCGACGAGGCCGACTGGACCGTCGCCGTAAGCGCCGTACGGGACCACCTCGGCCCGGTCGACATCCTGGTCAGTACCGCGTACGCCGTGCGGGTCGCCCCGGCGCACGAGACCAGCCGGCAATCCTGGGACCACCAGCTCGGCGTCAGCCTCACCGGCTCGTTCCTCGGCGTCCGCGCCTGCCTGGACGACCTGCGGGCACGATCGGGCGCGGTGGTGCTGATCTCCTCGGTGCACGCGCTGGTCGGGTTGCCCGGCCGACCCGCGTACGCCGCGGCCAAGGGCGGCCTGGTCGCGCTCGGCCGCCAACTCGCCGTGGAGTACGGCCCGCAGGTCCGGGTCAACACCGTGCTGCCCGGGCCGATCCTCACCGCCGCATGGGCCGACGTGTCCGAAGAGGACCGGCAGCGCAGCGTCGCGGAGACCGTCGCGAAGCGCTTCGGCACACCGGACGAGGTGGCCGCCACTGTCGCCTTCCTCGCCTCGCCGGACGCCGCCTACGTCACCGGCGCGAGCCTCGTGGTGGACGGTGGCTGGACAGCGGTGAAAGCCTCGGCCTGAGAGATCGATACCGACCAGCGAAAAGGCCAGGAGCATTGGCACAGTACGCACGCCGCGGCGTCCACGGGCAGACCGTCGAAGCGATCGCCCGTCGCATCCTCACCGGCGAGATCGCCGCCGGCGCGACCCTCAACATCGTCGCGTTGCAGGAGGAGTTCGGCGTCAGCCTCACCGCGCTCCGCGAGGCGCTGAAGGTCCTCTCGGCCAAGGGCATCGTCGACGCCCGACAGAAGCGCGGCACCTTCGTCCGACCCCGTGCGGACTGGAACCTGCTCGACGGTGACGTGATCCGCTGGCAGTTCACCGAGGGCACCGACCAGCGGTTGCTCGACCAGCTGCACGAGGTACGCGCCATCATCGAGCCGGCCGCCGCACGGCTGGCCGCCACCCGGGCCACCGAGGACGACCTGACCGCCCTCGACCGGGCACTGGCCGAGATGGCCCAGGCCAACGGCGATCCCGCCGCCGCCATCGCCGCCGACCTCGCCTTCCACCGCGCGCTGCTCACCGCGACCCACAACGAGCTGCTGGAGCGGATGGAGGTGGTGATGGAGACCGGTCTCGCCGAACGGGACCGGCTGGTGCACGGCGGCACCGCGCACGACGACCCGGTGCCCAGCCACCGCGCGGTGGTCGACGCGCTGCGCGACCGGGACGAGACGGCGGCCGAGGCCGCGATGCGTCAGTTGCTGGACAAGGCCGTCCGCGACGTCGAGAAGGCACGGGGACGAAGGGGCAGTCAGTGAAGATCGCGCGGATCGAGACCTTCCTGGTCGCGCCACGGTGGTTGTTCTGCCGGGTGGAGACCGACGACGGGCTGGTCGGGTGGGGTGAGCCGGTGGTCGAGGGCCGCGCCGAGGTGGTGCGCAGCGCGGTCGAGGTGCTCTCCGAATATCTGCTCGGCGCGGACCCCCTGCGCATCGAGCAGCACTGGCAGGTGCTGACCAAGGGCGGCTTCTACCGGGGTGGCCCGATCCTCTCCAGCGCGGTCGCCGGCCTCGACCAGGCGCTCTGGGACATCGCCGGGCAGGCGTACGGCGCGCCGGTGCACGCGCTGCTCGGCGGGCACGTGCGCGACCGGGTACGGATCTACTCGTGGATCGGCGGGGACGAACCCGGCGAGGTGGCCGACGCCGCCGCCGCGCAGGTCGCCGCCGGCCTCACCGGGGTCAAGATGAACGCCTGCGGGCGGCTCTCGCCGATCCCCACCTCGGCCGAGGTGGACGCGGTCGTCGGCCGGGTGGCCGCCGCCCGCGAGGTGCTCGGCCCCGACCGGGACATCGCGGTGGACTTCCACGGTCGCGCCGGAATGGCCGCCGTCCGCCGGATCCTGCCCGAGCTGGCCGCCCTGCGCCCGTTCTTCGTGGAGGAGCCGGTCCTGCCCGATCAGGCTCACCACCTGCGTGACATCGTCGCCGGCACGCCGATCCCGGTGGCCACCGGTGAGCGGCTCTACGGTCGGTCCGAGTTCCTCGGCCCGTTGCAGGCCGGGGTCGCCGTGGTCCAACCGGACCTGTCGCACGCCGGTGGGATCTCCGAGGTCCGCCGGATCGCCGCGCTGGCCGAGACGTACGGCGCGCTGCTCGCCCCGCACTGCCCGCTCGGCCCGATCTCCCTGGCGGCCAGCCTCCAGGTGGCCTTCGCTACGCCGAACTTCCTCATCCAGGAGCAGAGCATCGGCATCCACTACAACGCCGGCTCGGAGCTGCTGGACTATCTGGTCGACCCGGAGCCGTTCCGGTTCGTGGACGGGCACATCGCCCGCCTCGACCGGCCCGGGCTGGGCATCACTGTCGACGAGGCGGCGGTCCGCAAGGCAGCCCAGACCCCACACACCTGGCGCAACCCGGTCTGGCAGCACGCCGACGGGTCCTTCGCCGAGTGGTGACCGACGTGCGGCCGGTGGCCCTGCACGTGGCGTACGACGCCGCGCACGGTGGCCGGTGGACGAGCCTGCACGGCGGTGGCCGGGAGTGGCTCTGGCGTGGCCCGGAACCCGGCCGGCACGAGGTACGCCCCGACGACGCGTTCGTCGACGCCGGCGGCCTGGAGGAGTGCCTGCCCACCGTGCGCGGCGAGCCGGACCACGGCGAGGTGTGGTCGCGGCCGTGGCGCAGCGCCGGGCCCGGCACCGTGGTCGTCGAGCGGCCGACGTTCACCCTCACCCGCCGGATCACCGACCAGTCCGGCGTGGTGGTGGCCGACTACCAGCTCGCCGCCGACCCCGGGTACCGGTTCGTCTGGGCCGCGCACGCCCTGCTCGACCTTTCCCCCGCCGCCCGCCTCGACGCGCCCGCCGGCACCCCGACCCGGCTGCACCCGGAGGCCGCCGCGCTCCTGCCGCCGGGCAGCTGGCCCACCGGCGACCCGTGGCTGACCGGGCCGTGGCCGACCCCGGCCGGGCTGACCCTGGACATGTTCGGGCCGGACGACGGGACCGCGCTCGGCGCGGTGCTGCTCGACTGCCCCCGGGTCCAGGTGCTCGACGGAGCCGACCGGTTGACTCTGGAGCTGGAGTGCGCCGGCCAGCCCCGCAGCACCGCGCTCTGGCGCAACCTGGGCGGCTGGCCGGCGAACGGCCCCTACCGCAGCGTCGGCATCGAACCGATGCTGGGCGCGGCCTTCGACCTGGCCGACGCCGGCCCCGACGACGCGGCGGCCGTCCCGCCCAGCGGCGAGGTCACCTGGCGACTCACCATCTCCGCCCACCGGATCCACTGAGGACACGTGATGAACCTGCTCGACGAGCTGCGTACCCATCGACTGCTGGCCATCGTGCGCGGCCCGGACCCGGCCGCCGCGCTGACCGCAGTGCTCACCCTGGCCGAGAGCGGCGTCGCCCTGGTCGAGGTCTCGATGACCAGCGCCGACGCGCTCGGCATCCTCCGCCGTGCCCGGGCCGCTCTCGGGCCCGACTTCGCCCTGGGCGCCGGCACCGTGCTCAGCGCCGAGGACGCCCGCGCGGCGGCCGACGCGGGCGCCGGTTTCCTGGTCACCCCGGCGATCGCACCGAGCCTCGCCGAGGGTGGCCGGCTCGGGCTGCCGGTGCTCGCCGGCGCCCTCACCCCCACCGAGGTGGTGCAGGCCGTCGACGGCGGGGCCACCGCGATCAAGCTCTTCCCGGCCTCCCTCGGCGGGCCCGACTACCTCGGCGCCCTGCGCGACCCGTTCCCCGGTACCGCGTTCGTGCCGGTCGGTGGGGTCGACGCGGACGGTGCACGGCGCTACCTCGACCGGGGCGCGACAGCTGTCGGCGTCGGTTCCCCGCTGCTCGGCGACGCCGTCCGCGGCGGCGCCCCGGCGGCGTTGCGGGAGCGGGCCGCCGCCTTCCTCGCGGCGGTCCAGCCATGACCGACCTGCTCACCCTCGGCGAGACGATGGCGGCGTTCCGCACCACCGGCCCACTGCGGCTGGGCGGCACCGCCGGGATCTCCATCGCCGGCTCCGAGTCGAACGTGGCGATCGGCCTGGCCCGACTCGGCCACCGGGCCGCCTGGGTCGGTGTCACCGGCGCCGACGAGCCCGGCGAGCTGGTCCGCCGTACGCTACGCGCCGAGGGTGTCGACCTGACCTGGTCCCGGGTCGACGAGACCGCCCCGACCGGGCTGATCCTCTTCGAGAACCGGGTCGCCGACATCAACCGGGTCACCTACCACCGCGCCGGGTCGGCCGGCTCCCGGCTGGGCCCCGCCGACGTGACCCAGGCCTTCGACGCTCCCGGGCCACCACCCCGGCTGCTGCACGTCACCGGCATCACCTGCGCGCTCGGCGTCGAGCCGTACCAGGCGGTGGTGGTGGCCGTACGGCGCGCCCGCACGGCCGGCGGCACGGTCTGCCTGGACGTCAACCACCGCGACCGGCTCTGGTCGGTCTCCGAGGCCGCCACCGCGCTGCGCCCGCTGTTGCCCTCGATCGACCTGGTGATCGCCTCCGACGACGAGCTGGCCGTGCTGACCGACGCGACCGACCCGGCCTCGGCGTTACTCTCGGCCGGCGTCACCGAGGTCGTGGTCAAGCACGGCGCCGGTGGAGCGACAAGCCACAGCGCGACCGGCACGATCCACCGTCCAGCCCGGACAGTGCCGGTGGTGGACACCGTCGGCGCGGGCGACGCCTTCGTCGCCGGGCTGCTCTCCGGCTGGCTGGACGGCGTCGACGCGCCGGCCCGACTGGACCGGGCCGTCACCACCGGCGCGTTCGCGGTCGCCACCCGGGGCGACTGGGAGGGCCTGCCCGACCGGGCCGAGCTGACGCTGCTCGACCACGGCCCCGGCGGTACGGTCCGCTGACGATCCTTTGGAGGAGCACCATGGAGCTGACCGAACCGACCGTCTGGAGCACCGACCGGCTGGAGTTGGGTGAGGGCCTGCGCTGGGTCGACGACCGGCTGGTCCTCGTCGACCTGCTGGCTGGGCGACTGTTGGAGACCGACGGCGACGCCCCGACCCCGCTGCGGGAGCTGCGCCGCCTCGACGTGCCGCTCGGCGCGGTCGCCCCGGTGGCCGACCGACCGGGTGAATGGCTGGCCGCCGCCGGGACCGGTGTCACGGTGCTGCCCGCCGCCGGCGACCCCCGACCGGTCGTCGAGCTGGTCGCCGACGCGCCCGAGCCGACCCGGATGAACGACGCGGTCGCCGACCCGCACGGCCGCTTCTGGGCCGGCAGTATGACGTACGGGATGGTGCCCGGCGGGGGCACGCTGTTCCGCCTCACCCCGGGCACCGAGCCGGTCCCCGCGGTGACCGGGCTGACCATCCCGAACGGGCCGGCGTTCGACGCGGCCGGCACCACCATGTACCTGGCCGACACCCCGCGCGGCGAGATCGACCGGTTCACCGTCGACCCCGCCACCGGCGCCCTGCACGGGCGGGAGCCGTTCCTGCGGCTGTCCCCCGCCGACGGCGGCCCGGACGGCATGACGCTCGACGCGGCCGGCCACCTCTGGATCGCGCTGTGGGGCGGCTCCGCGGTACGCCGCTACCGGCCGGACGGCACCCTCGACCGGGAGATCCGGCTGCCGGCCAAGCAGCCCGCCGGTATCTGCCTCGGCGGGCCCGACCTGCGGCGACTCTTCATCGGCACCGCCCGGGTGGGGCTGGACACGGCGGGCCCGCAGGACGGCGCGCTGCTCGCGGTCGACGTCCCGGTGCCCGGCCTGCCCGCCGCGCGGGCCAGCGCACCAGCGAGCTGATCGGAGGCATACCGGACGCCAGGGCGGGAACAACCGCCCCGAAGCGTGGTACCAGCCGACCGGTAGGGAGCGAGCCGATGAACACCGTGGAGCGGACGTCATGAACGGGCCGGTCGGCGACGAGCCGATGGGCGAGCTGGAGCTGGTGCACACCTTCACCGGCCCGATGCCGACCGGGGTGAGCGTCTCGCACCGGGGCCGGATCTTCGTGAACTTCCCCAAGTGGGGTGACGAGGTACCGGCCACCGTCGTCGAGTTGCGCGACGGCCGGGAGGTGCCCTACCCCGACCAGGCCTGGAACGACCCGTCCGGCGACGACGACGCGGGCGCGTTCGTCTCGGTGCAGAGCATCGTGGTGGACCCGGCCGACCGGCTCTGGGTACTGGACACCGGCAGCCCGATGTTCCAGCCCACGAAGCCGGGCGGCCCGAAGCTGGTCCGGATCGACCTGGACACCGACACGGTCGCCCAGGTGATCACCTTTCCGGCGGACGTGGCGCTGCCGACGACGTACCTCAACGACGTCCGCTTCGACCTGCGGCGCGGCGAGGCGGGGGTCGCGTACATCACCGACTCGGCGGACTCCGGGCCGAACGGGATCATCGTCGTGGACCTGGCCAGCGGGGCCTCCTGGCGGCGGCTGCACGACCACCCCTCCACCAAGGCGGAGCCGTTGAGTTCGTTCCGCCCGGTGGTCGAGGGCCGGCCCTTCCTCGAACGGCCGGCCGACGGCCCGCCGAAGCCGGTGAGCATGGGCTCCGACGGCATCGCCATCTCGGCCGACGGCACCCGGCTGTACTACTGCCCGCTGGCCTCCCGGCGCCTGCACAGCGTCTCCACCGAAGCGCTGGCCGATCCGGGCGTCACCCAGGAGGCGGTCGCCGCGACCGTTGTCGACGAGGGCGACAGGGGCACCGCATCGGACGGGTTGGAGTCCGACGACGCGGGGCGGATCTACCTCACCTCGTACGAGCACAACGCGGTGCTGCGTCGCCTGCCGGACGGCGAGTACGAGACCCTGGTGCACGACCCGCGCCTGCTCTGGCCGGACACCATGTCGGTGGCCACCGACGGGTACCTCTACGTCACCGCCAACCAACTGCACCGGCAGCCGCAGTACCAGCGGGGCAAGGACCTGCGGCGCAAGCCGTACGCGCTGTTCCGCACCCGCATCGACGCCGGCCCGGTGCTGCTGCGCCCCTGAGCAGGGGCTCGGTGACCGTGATCAGGCGGGCAGGGTGCGGGCCAGGAGGTCGAAGAGAGCGGCCCAGTGACGCTCGGTGGCCTGCTCGTCGTACGCCGGGGTGTCGGACATGGTGTAGCCGTGGTGCGCCCCCGCGTACACCTCGGAGCGGTAGCGCACACCCGCGGCGTCGAGCGCCTTCTCCAGGGTGGCGATCTGCTCGGGCGTCATCGACTGGTCGGCGTCGGCGTGCCCGAAGTACACCTCGCCGGTGATCGACTCGACGCCCAGGTGTGGGCTGTCCGGAGCCTCGGTGACGATCCGCCCGCCGTGGAAGCTGGCGATGGCCGCGATGCGCTCCGGGTGCGCCTCGATGGCCCGCAGCGCGTTCGTGCCGCCCATGCAGTAGCCGGTGATGGCGACCGGGCCCGGCCGGACGTCGTCGCGGGCGGCCAGGAAGTCGAGGTACGCGGCGGTGTCCCGGTTGATCACCTCGGGGGTCAACGCGCCCACCAGCGGCATGATCTTCTCGAAGAGGGCGCCGCGCTGGTCGGCCTCGCCGAGGCGGGACAGGTCGAACAGCGGTGCCCGGCCGGCCCGATAGAAGAGGTGGGGCGTCAGCACCAGGTAGCCGCGTTCGGCGATGCGCTCGGCCATCTCGACCAGGCGGGGGCGCGGGCCGAAGGCGTCCATGAAGAGCAGCACCGCCGGGAACGCGCCGTCGCCGGCCGGCCGGGTGAGGGACGCGTCCGCGATCCCGTCGCTGGTCGGGATGTCCACCGTCGTCGTCAGCACCGTGCCTCCTCGTACGCCGATCTTGGTCCGTTCGGAACGTTACTCGCCGGATCGGCCCGCCCGGTCGGCAGCCGCGTGAGCGCGGCGTCAAGAAGTGGCGGTGCCGACCCGATCCAGGTCGACCCGCTGCTGGTGGCGCCTCGCGCTGGTCAGGCGGGGACGAACCGGACCGCGTCGGCGACCACGAACCCGTTGGTCTCCTCCGTGCGGATCAGCACGCTGCCGTCGGTGCCCGCCGTGAACGGGTAGGTGCCCAGGGCCACCCACTGGCCGCCGGCCTGCCGCTGGTCGACCGTCTTGGTGATCATCCCGCCGGCGTACGCGATGTCCACCGGCACGTTGGTAGCCCGGTTCGCGTGCGCGGTCCAGCGCAGCTGCACCGTCCACGACCCGGCGGTGGGCAGCGTCGGGCGGAACCGCAGCCGGTTGACCCCCTTGCCGACGTTGCCGTCGTGCTCGTAGTCCGGGCCGTAGTAGCCGCCGGTGCTGCTGCTGCGCACCCACGTCCCGGCCCGGGTGATCCCGCTGGCCGACGCGTTGTCCAGGATCACCTCGCTGCCGGAGGCCCACTCCAGCACCCCGCCGTCCTGGCGCAGCCGGGCCTGGAGGGCGGGCACGGAGACGGCCTGCACGGCGAGGTTCCCGGTGAGCGCCAGGGACGCCGCGGTGGCCGCGGCCTGCCCGAGGATCATGAACACGGGTTCCATCCGGATCGAGCCGTACGCGATGTGGCTCGCCGAGAGGCAGACCGGCACCAGCAGGTTGGCGCACTGCGCCTGGTGCGGCACGATCGCGCGGTAGCTCACCGGGTACGGCGCCGGCACGCTGATCTGCACGTCTCCCTCGTTGCGGACCCGGCCGTCGACGACCACCCGCTGACAGTTGTGCGAGTCCATCGTGTAGCTGGCCAGGCCCACCGAGTCGGTGGCGCGTACCCGGCCCCGACAGTCGGCCTCGGTCATCACGTACGCGGAGACCATCCGGCGTGCCTCGCGGATGTAGAGCATCGGTGGCCACCCGCCCGTGCTGGTGAACTCGTCCACCGGCAGCCCCCACCGGGCGGTCGAGTCGCGTACCGACGCCGGCAGTCGGGGATCGTTGGCCAGGAACCACATCAGCCCCTGCTGGTAGGTGCGGTGCTCGGCGATGATGCTCTCCCGCGCCGCCCAGCTCGCCGTCGGGTACGCGTAGTTGAGGCCGATGTTGTCGGTCGACACGGCACCGTTGTTGTTGGAGTCGGTCTTCCCGCCGCCGATCGAGTGGGTGGAGAAGTACGGCCCGGTGTAACCGGCCTGGATGTGCCGCAGCAGCAGCTCGTAGCGGATCGGGTCGTAACCGGACGGCTTGCCGAACGGGATCCGGTTGGACCCCTGGGTCAGGCACATCCGGAAGCAGTACGCCTGGATCCTGTCGTCGCCGCTGCCCTGCGGGGCGAGCGGCGTGGCGGAGATGCCCGGCAGCAGGCCGCTGGTGGGCGAGCCGGCCGTCACGTACGGGTCGATGGGGTAGGCGAACTGGTGGGTGTTGCGCGACTGCACCCCGTTGATCGTCTCGCCGTAGGTGTCGTTGGACTCCCGCCCGACGGTGAAGCCCACCCCGGCCATGGCCAGCAGGTCGCCCTCGTAGGTGGCGTCGACGAACACCCCGCCCCGGTAGATCGACCCGTCCTCGGTCCGCAGCTCGGTGATCCGGTTGCCGGTCCGGCCGAGGCCGCTCAGCCGGGCGTTGACGATCACCGGAACGCCCGCCTCGGCCAGCATCTCGGCGAAGACGGCGGCGGCGACGTGCGGTTCGAAGGTCATCCGCAGCGGCGACGTCGGCGTGAGGGTTCCGCCGTGGTACTTCACGTACACCCGGCGGTAGAACTCGGCGGCCAGCCCGCCGATGGACGCCTGGACGCCGGTGTCGGTGGCGCCCAGCCCGGCGGTGCTCAACCCACCGACGTGGCTGGTGGGCTCCACCACCACGGCGGTGCGGCCGAGCCGGCGCATGGTGATCGCGGCGGCCAGCCCGCCGGAGGTGGCGCCGTAGACGACCAGGTCGGCGGTGGTGATGGCGGCTCGGGCGGGGTCGGCCCAGAACGGGCCGTTGAGACTGGCCAGGACGAGGCCGGCGCCGCCGACGGTCAACAGCCGACGGCGGGACAGGTGCAGGGACACGGCGGGGCTCCCGGGGGGTCACCGGTGGAGGGGGCGGTTACAGAAGCACGCCGCTGCCGCTGCGAACGAAATTCTTCAATCTCAGCCGGCGGGTGTCAACGGGTCACGGCCGGTAACGGTAGCCCATTCCCGGCTCGGTGATGAGGTGCCGGGGGCGGGCCGGGTCGTCCTCCAGCTTGCGCCGCAGCTGGGCCAGATACTGCCGCAGGTAGTTGGTTTCGTTCTGGTATTCCGGCCCCCACACGTCCTGCAGGAGCTGACGTTGGCTGACCAGCTTGCCGGGGTGACGCAGCAGCTTTTCCAGCACGCTCCACTGGGTGGGGGTCAGCTTGACCTCGGTGCCGTCGTCGCTATGCACGCGGTGGTCGGCCAGGTCGACGGTGTGCCGACCGATCCGCAGTGCCGGCACCGCTTCGCTGGGCGCGCCGAGGCGACGGGTGACCGCGCGGATGCGGGCCAGCAGCTCCTCCACCCCGAACGGCTTGGTGACGTAGTCGTCCGCGCCCGCGTCGAGCGCCGCGACCTTGTCCTCGCTGCCGGCCCGGCCGGAGAGCACGATGATCGGCACGCTGGTCCACCCGCGCAGGCCCCGGATCACCTCCACGCCGTCGATGTCGGGCAGGCCGAGGTCCAGCACCACCAGGTCGGGCGGGTGGCTGGCGGCGGCCTTCAACGCGGCGGCCCCGGTGCCGGCGACGTCCACGTCGTACCGGCGGGCACGCAGGTTGATGCGCAGGGCACGCAGGATCTGCGGCTCGTCGTCGACGACCAGGATGCGCGTCATTCCTGCGGCCCCTCGGAGGTGGTCGGCGCGGCCGGCAGCCGCAGCACCATGGTGAGCCCACCGCCGGGGGTGGTCTCCGGGGTGATGCTGCCACCCATCGCCTCGGCCAAACCCCGGGACAGGGCAAGACCGAGACCGACGCCGGTCTGGTTGTCCCGGTCACCGAGGCGTTGGAACGGCAGGAAGACGTGCTCCCACTGGTCCTCGGGGATGCCCGGCCCTCGGTCGATCACCCGCAACTCGACCTGGCCGGCGTGGGCGCTGGCGGTGATCGTGGGCGGCTGACCGGGCGGGCTGTACCGCAACGCGTTGGCGACGATGTTGACCAGCACCCGTTCCAGCAGCCCCGGGTCGGCGGTGGCGGCCGGCAGGTCGGCCGGGATGTCCGTGCCGACGGTCGCGGCCGCCGGGCCAAGTTCGTCCAACGCCAGGGGTACGGCGTCCTCCAGGCCGATCGCGGTCGCCGAGATGCCCAGGACGCCCGCCTGGAGCCGGCTCATGTCCAGGAGGTTGCCGACCAGCCGGGCGAGGCGGTCCAGTGACTCCTCGGCGGTCTCCAGCAACTCCTCCCGGTCGGACTCGTCGAACTCGATGTCGTGGCTGCGCAGGCTGGTCACGGCCGCCTTCGCGGACGCCAGCGGCGTACGCAGGTCGTGGCTGACCGCCGCGAGCAGCGCGGTGCGCATTCGGTCGGCGGCGGCGAGGGGCCGGGCGGTGGCGGCCTCCTCGGCGAGCCGTTCCTGGCGCAGCGCGACGGCGGCCTGGGCGGCGAACGCCTCGACGATCCGCCGGTCCGCGGCCTCCAACCGTCGTCCGCTGAGCACGACGGTGATCCGGTCGTCGACAGGTACCGCCGTCTCGCCGCCGTCTGGCGTGCAAGCGGGCTGCTCGCCGACGCTGGCCACCACACACCAGGCGTGCTCCTCGCGGGCCCGCTCCGGACGCCCGCCGGCCTCCTCGGCCAGTTCCAGCACGCTCACCGCGCGCAGCCCGAAGGTCTCCCGGAGCTGATCGAGCAGGGCGGGCAGGGGACGTTCGCCGCGCAGCACACCACCGGCGACGGCGGCGAGGGTCTGCGCGTCGGCGGCGGCCCGGGCGGCCTCCCGGGTACGCCGGGCGGCCACGTCGACGATCCAGCTCACCGCCAACGCCACCCCGACGAAGACAGCCAGGGCGAGCAGGTTGTCCGCCTCGGCGATGGTCAGCGTGCGGAAGGGCGGGGTGAAGAACCAGTTGAGCAGCAGTGAGCCGCCGAGCGCGGCGACCAGGGCCGGCCACACCCCGCCGACCAGCGCGACCCCGACCACCCCGGCGAGGAACAGCAGGATGTCGTTGGTCAGCGTGAGGTCGGGCAGGGTCTTCAGCAACAGGGTGAGCAGCGGCATGCCCAGCACCGCCAGGCCGAAGCCGAGCAGCCGGCGGCGTCGGGACAGCGCCGCCGGCACGGACGCCGCCCGGCGGCCCTTGCCGGCCTGCTTGTGGGTGACCAGGTGCACGTCGATCGAGCCGGAGAGCGCGGTGGTGGTCACCCCGACACCGCGGGCGAAGATCTGCGCGAGGCGTCCCCGCCGGCTGGCCCCGAGCACCAACTGGGTGGCGTTCACGCCCTGCGCGAAGTCGAGCAGCGCGGCCGGCACGTCGGTGCCGAGCACCTGGTGGTACGTGCCGCCCAGGCTCTCCACCAGCACCCGCTGCCGGGCCAGCTGGGCCGGGTCGGCCCCGGCCAGGCCGTCGCTGCGGGCCACGTGCACGGCGAGCAGGTCCGCGCCCTTGCTGCGGGCCGCGACCCGGGCGGCGCGACGGATCAGCGTCTCCCCCTCCGGGCCGCCGGTCAACGCGACCACCACCCGTTCCCGGGCCTCCCAGGTGGCCGCGATGCCCTGCTGGCTGCGGTAGCGGTCGAGCTGCTCGTCGACCTTGTCGGCCAGCCAGAGCAGCGCCAGCTCACGCAGCGCGGTGAGGTTGCCGACCCGGAAGTAGTTGCCCAACGCGGCGTCGATCTTGTCGGGCCGGTAGATGTTGCCGTGCGCCATCCGTCGGCGCAGCGCCTCCGGGGTCATGTCGACAAGCTCGACCTGCTCGGCGGCGCGGACGATCTCGTCCGGCACGGTCTCCCGCTGGGTGGTGCCGGTGATCTGCGCGACGACGTCGTTGACCGACTCCAGGTGCTGCACGTTGACCGTGGACAGCACGTCGATCCCCGCGTCGAGCAGTTCCTGGACGTCCTGCCAGCGCTTGTCGTGCCGGGAACCGGGCACGTTCGTGTGCGCCAACTCGTCGACCACCGCGATCTGTGGCCGGCGGGCCAACACCGCGTCCAGGTCCATCTCGGTGAACTCCGCGCCCCGGTAGTTCATGGTCCGGCGGGGCACCTGCTCCAGGTCGCCGAGCATCGCGGCGGTGTGTTGCCGGCCGTGCGTCTCCACGAAACCGATCACCACGTCGGTGCCGCGCGCGGCCCGCCGCTGGGCCTCCTCCAACATGGCGTACGTCTTGCCCACGCCGGGGGCGGCCCCGAGATAGATGCGCAGTTCTCCACGTGGCACGGGGACCATCCTCCCTGGTCAGATCGGCGGGCGGGGCCGCGCCCGGTCGACACGGCCCCGCCCGCGAGCGTGCTCAGCGTGCGGCGAACTGCTTGTCGAGGGCGAGGTTGAGCTCCAGCACGTTGACGCCGGGCTCACCCAGGAAGCCCAGCCCACGCCCCTCGGTGTGCTCCTTGACCAGCTTGCGGACCGCCGCCGGGTCCGCGCCACGCTCGCGCGCGACCCGGTTCACCTGCAACTCGGCGTACGCCGGGCTGATCTGCGGGTCGAGGCCGCTGGCGCTGGCGGTGACCGCGTCGGCGGGCACCGCCGGGTCGGCGGGCGCGTCGCCCCGGATCGGGGTGACCACCCCACCGGCGGCCACGTAGTCCTCGCCGGGCTGGGCCAGCTCCACCGTCACCCCCTGGTACTCGGGGAGGAACGGAGTGGCGGGAGCGGCCTGGTTGACGCTGACCACCCGGGTGACCGGGCCGGTCAGACCGTCGGCGCGGAAGACCGCGAGCACGGCACCCACCCCGTCGTCGGTGCAGTACGGGCGCCGGCCGTCGACGCCGTCGAGCTCGCCGATGGCCTTGCTGCGCTCGCAGACCTGGGTCAGCAGGCTCTCGCTGGCCTCCTCCGGGTCGATGGCGATGGTGTCGACGACGCTCTCCGGGCCCAGGTTGCTGGCCGAGGTGGACGTCGGGTCGTAGCCGTCGCCGGCGGCCGACGGGCGGGACTGGAAGTAGCGGGCGACGGGGTTGCCGTCCGCGTCGGTGAAGGACTGGCCGATGAGCGCGCTGCCGACCGTCGTACCGCCCGAGGTGATCAGCGATCCGTCGGTCTTGTGGTTGAGGCCGGGTAGCTGACCAACCGCTACCAGGGCCAGCGGGTAGACCAGGCCGAGCAGCACCGTGAAGACGAGTACGGCGCGCAGCGCGGCGAGGTGTTGGGCGATCCAGGTGGGTAGACGCATCACGAAATCCCCGGGATGAACTGGATGAGCAGGTCGATGAGCTTGATCCCGATGAACGGCACGATGATGCCGCCCAGCCCGTACACCAGCAGGTTGCGGCTGAGCAGCTTCGACGCGGCGGCCGGCCGGTACCGCACGCCGCGCAGGGCGAGCGGGATCAGCGCGATGATCACCAGGGCGTTGAAGATGACCGCGGACAGGATCGCCGACTCCGGGCTCGACAGCCGCATGATGTTCAGCGCGTCCAGGCTCGGGTAGAGGCCGGCGAACATGGCCGGGATGATCGCGAAGTACTTCGCGATGTCGTTGGCGATGCTGAAGGTGGTCAGCGCGCCACGGGTGATCAGCAACTGCTTGCCGATCTCCACGATCTCGATCAGCTTGGTCGGGTCCGAGTCGAGGTCGACCATGTTGCCGGCCTCCTTGGCGGCCGACGTGCCGGTGTTCATGGCCACCCCGACGTCGGCCTGCGCCAGCGCCGGCGCGTCGTTGGTGCCGTCACCGGTCATCGCGACCAGCCGGCCACCCTCCTGCTCCCGCTTGATCAGGGCGAGCTTGTCCTCCGGCGTCGCCTCGGCCAGGAAGTCGTCCACCCCGGCCTCGTCGGCGATCGCCTTCGCGGTACGCGGGTTGTCGCCGGTGATCATCACGGTCCGGATGCCCATCCGGCGCATCTCGTCGAACCGCTCCCGCATACCGGACTTGACCACGTCCTTGAGGTGGATGACGCCCAGCGCGCGGGCGGGCGCACCGTCGACGTGCTCGGCGACGACGAGCGGGGTGCCGCCGGTGCCGCTGATCGCGTCCACGATCTCGCCAACCTGCTCGGTCGGGTGGCCGCCGTTCTCCCGTACCCACTTCATCACCGCGGCGGCGGCGCCCTTGCGGACCCGGCGGGCCGTGCCCACCGCGCCGCCGTCCACGCTGGCGTCCGGGGTGAGGTCGACGCCGCTCATCCGGGTCTGCGCGGTGAACGGTACGAAGGTGGCGTGCGGCATCACGCCGGGCTCGCGCTCGCGCAGCCCGAACTCGTTCTTCGCCAGGACGACCACCGACCGCCCCTCCGGGGTCTCGTCGGCCAGGCTGGACAGCTGCGCGGCGTCGGCCAGCGCCGCGGCGTCCACCCCCTCGACCGGTACGAACTCGGCGGCCTGCCGGTTGCCCAGCGTGATGGTGCCGGTCTTGTCCAGCAGCAGGGTGTTGACATCGCCGGCCGCCTCGACGGCCCGGCCGCTCATGGCCAGGACGTTGCGCTGCACCAGCCGGTCCATGCCGGCGATGCCGATGGCGGAGAGCAGCGCGCCGATGGTGGTGGGGATCAGGCAGACCAGCAGCGAGATCAGCACCACGCCGGTGACACCGGAGTCGGTGATCGCGCCGCTGTTCGGCGCGGCCGCCTGGTACGCCTTGGAGAAGATGGCCAGCGGCTGGAGGGTGACCACGGCCAGCAGGAAGATGACAGTGAGCGCGGCGAGCAGGATGTTCAGCGCGATCTCGTTCGGCGTCTTCTGCCGGTTGGCCCCCTCGACCAGGGCGATCATCCGGTCGATGAAGCTCTCCCCCGGCTTCTGGGTGATCTTCACGATGATCTGGTCGGAGAGCACCTTGGTGCCGCCGGTGACCGCGCTGCGGTCGCCGCCGGACTCCCGGATGACCGGGGCCGACTCGCCGGTGATGGCCGACTCGTCGACGCTGGCGATGCCCTCGACGATGTCGCCGTCGCCGGGAATGATGCCGCCCGCCTCGACGAGCACGACGTCGCCCTGACGCAGGTCCGGCGCGGGCACCGCCTCGTCGCGGTAGCTGTTGGCCCGTGCGCCCGGCTTCCAGTCGATCAGCCGGGTGGCGATGGTGTCCTTCTTCGCCTGCCGCAGGGTCGCGGCCTGGGCCTTGCCCCGCCCCTCGGCGACCGCCTCGGCCAGGTTGGCGAAGACCACGGTCAGCCAGAGCCAGACGGTGATCGCCCAGGCGAACACCGACGGGTCGATCACCGCCAGGACGGTGGTGAAGGCCGCACCGACCTCGACGATCAGCATCACCGGGTTGCGCCACAGCGTGCCGGGGTTGAGCTTGCGAACCGCGTCCGGCAGGGACCGGATCAGCTGCTGGGGGTCGAGCAGGCCCCCGCCGATCCGGTTGCCCTGGTCGGCTCCGGTGGCGAGTTGCCCGGATGTCACGGACATGTCCTCGTTCCTCATGATGGTCAGAGCCCTTCTGCCAGCGGGCCGAGCGCGAGCGCGGGCAGGAAGGTCAGCGCGACGAGGACCACCGTGACGCCGACGACCATGCCGATGAACAGCGGTCGGTGGGTCGGCAGGGTGCCCTCGGACGCGGGGGTGGGTGCCTGGCGGGCCAGCGAGCCGGCCAACGCGAGCACGAAGATGAGCGGCAGGAACCGGCCCAGCAGCATGCACAACCCGAGCGCGGTGTCCCACCAGGTGGTGTTGACGGTGATGCCGCCGAACGCCGAACCGTTGTTGTTGCTGGCCGAGGTGAACGCGTACAGCACCTCGGAGAGGCCGTGCGGGCCGACGTTGAGCGCCGTGGCGTTGTTGCCGGTGGCGAACGCCGCCGCCGTACCGACGAGCACCAGGATCGGCGTGATCAGGAAGTAGAGCGAGGCGAACTTGATCTCACGCGACCCGATCTTCTTGCCCAGGTACTCGGGAGTGCGACCCACCATCAGCCCGGCCACGAAGACCGTGATCACCGCGAGGATGAGCAGGCCGTACAGACCGGAACCGGTGCCGCCCGGCGCCACCTCGCCGAGCATCATGTTGACCATGGTCATCATGCCGCCGAGCGAGGTGAACGAGTCGTGGAACGAGTTCACCGCACCGGTCGAGGTGAGCGTGGTGGCGGCGGCGAAGGTGGCCGAGTTCGACACGTCGAAACGCACCTCCTTGCCCTCCATCGCCGCACCGACCGCCTGCGGCACCGTGCCGTGGCCGGCCAGCTCGAAGATGTTGGTGATGGCGACGCTGAGGAACGCGAGGATGCCCATCACCGCGGCGATGGCGTAGCCCTGCCGGTTCTGCCCGACCATCCGGCCGAAGACCCGGGGCAGGCTGAACGGGATCAGGAAGATCAGGAAGATCTGCAGCCAGTTCGTCCAGGTGGTCGGGTTCTCGAACGGGTGCGCGCTGTTGACGTTGTAGAAGCCGCCACCGTTGGTGCCCAACTCCTTGATCACTTCCTGGCTGGCGACCGGACCACCGGTGATGGTCTGGGTGCCGCCGGTCAGCGTGCTCACGTCGGTGCCGGCGGACAGGTTCTGCACCGCCCCGCCGATCATCAACGCGATGGCGCCGAGCACCGCGATCGGCAGCAGGATCCGCAGCGTGATCCGGGTCAGGTCGACCCAGAAGTTGCCGAGCTGCCCGGCGCGGC
This sequence comes from Micromonospora sp. NPDC050784, assembly GCF_044456765.1. Taxonomy (NCBI): domain Bacteria; kingdom Bacillati; phylum Actinomycetota; class Actinomycetes; order Micromonosporales; family Micromonosporaceae; genus Micromonospora; species Micromonospora sp. NPDC050784. The sequence continues at coordinate 25,424 of NZ_JBITGG010000002.1, forward strand.
TGCGGGCGAAGCCGCGTACCAGCGCGACCGCCACCGCGATGCCGACCGCCGCCGAGACGAAGTTCTGCACGGCCAGGCCGGCCATCTGCACCAGGTGGCCCATCGTCGACTCACCCGAGTACGACTGCCAGTTCGTGTTGGTCACGAACGACACGGCTGTGTTCCACGCGCCGTGCGGCACCACCGGGTCGAGCCCCAGCGACAGCCACAGGTGGTTCTGCACCCGCTGGAACAGGTACAGGAACAGGATCGAGACCGCGGAGAACGCCAGCACGCTGCGGGCGTACACGCCCCAGGTCTGCTCGGCGGCCGGGTTGACCCCGACCAGTCGGAAGATGCCCCGCTCGACCCGCGACTGCTTGCTGCCGGAGACGGCCCGGAACATGTAGTCGCCGAACGGCTTGTAGACGGCGACGAGGGCCGCCACCAGCGTCAGCACGAAGATGACGCCTTCTGTTGTCATGGTCATCAGAAGCGCTCCGGAAACAGCAGGGCGAACACCAGGAACGCGCCCAGGACGATCGCGAGCACCAGACCGACGGCGTTGACCGCGTTCACAGCTTCTCCACCGCCCGGACCACCAGGGCGAGCACCGCGAACAGCGCCACCGTCAGGATCACGAACACCACGTCAGACACGCTGACTCCTCAGCCGGAAAGGTTCGTCGCGACCGCCTTCCGGTCGCGCCGGGCAATCAAAGCCCCGCCACCCGCCGATCGGCAGGGGTCATAACGCGACCATGACGGCGGCGAACCTTTTCTTGACGTGGTTTTCACACCCGCCCGTTGAGCAGGTGAAATGCGGCACAGACCCTCGCTGGTCCGGGAGGTCAAGACGAGAAGAACCACGCGCGACCCCGGACGGGGCGGCGCATGGTGCGGTGAGGGCGGAGGTGCGAGGCCGTCAGGCCGGGCGGCGGGCCACCAGCACGTCCCGCATGATCGACTGGTCCACCCGGTGCCGCAGCGCGCGATAGGGCTCGGAGTCGACCACGGTCAGGCCGGCGTCGGCCAACGCCGCCGCCGCGTCGTCCCGGCTCGCGACGTGCGTGTTCCAGGAGACCCCGAGTGCACCGCCGGGGCGCAACAACCGGGCCCAGACCGGCGCGGCGTCCGCGAGCAACGCCAGCGGGTCGCGGGTCAAGCCCTGCCCAGCGGTACGACTGCCGTGCTGCACGCCGTACGGCGCGTCGGCGACGACCAGGTCGACGGTCTCCGGTCGGAAGAACTCCGCCGATCGGGCGGTGTCGGCGTTGACCACATCCAGCAACTGGGTCTGGCCGGCCTTGTGCTCCTCACGGGTCGGCGCCAGCTCGATCCGCACCCGTCGGCCGACGACCTTGCGCTCCCGCCGCACCGGCCCCGACTCCAGCACCCGGTGCTTGACCCGCTTCTGCTTCAGCCAGGTGGTGATGAACGCCCGGTACGCCTCGACGTCCTTCTGGTCGCGCTCGATCCCCGCGGCGTCGAAGCCGTACATCAGCGCCTGGTTCAGCGTGGTGCCCCGACCACAGAGCGGGTCGAGCACCCGGAATCGGCGGCTGGTCATCTCGGTGGCCCAGTCCGAGGCGAGCAGGGTGACGTTGAGCAGCAGCTTGGTGAACTGCTCGTTGGTCTTGCCCGGGTACTTCTGGATGGTGAGCAGGTCGTCGTCGTAGCGGTCCAGGCGGCTCCACTCGATCGGCCGCAGCAGCTCACCGACGATCTCGAACAACGCGTACCCGGCGGAGAGGTTGCCCAGGACGGCCAGGTCCCGCTCGGTCAGCCCGTCGCCACTGAAGGTGACGTAGGAGGCCCCTCCGACGACCTCGGTGTCCAGCTCGCCGATCCGGCCGTCCAGCGCCGAGCGGCCGAAGATCTCCAGCTCGGCCCGGGTGAGGTCGACGGCGGCGCGGGCGTACACCCGGTTGGTGGCGGGCAGGATGAGCAGGCCGTAACGCGTCATGATCCGGCGAGTATTCCACAACCAGTCACGGTTGCCGGGAACCGGAGCGGCTGCCGGAGCGACTACCGATACATGGGGTGTGAGCAGTGGCGGGAGGTCCTGTCCGCGCAGCTGGACGGGGAGGAGACCGCCGCCGAACTGACGGCGGTGCAGGGTCACCTCGACGGGTGTGCCGAGTGCCGGGCCTGGTTCACGGCGGCGGCCGCGGTGACGCGTCGGGTTCGTACCCGATTGGTCGTTGAGGTGCCCGACCGCACGGCGGCGATCCTCGCCGCGACCAGCGCGGCCCCGGCCCGCCGGTCGCGGTGGCGGCGCTCGAACGGACCTGGCCCGCTGGTCGCCGGCCTGCGCAAGGTGCTCGGACGGGGCCAGCTCGCCGCCGGGCTGCGCGCGGCGTTCGGACGCGGCCCGCTCGTCGCCGGCCTGCGCTCGGCGCTCGGGTTGCTCGGCGCGGTGCAACTGGTGCTCGGCCTGGCCCAGGTGGGCCGGGGCGCGACCGCCGACCACCTGCACCCCACCGGCCAGCACCTGTGGCACGAGTCGGCGGCGTGGAACGTGGCCGTCGGCGCGGGCTTCCTGTTCGTGGCGCTGCGCCGCAGCCCACCCGCCGGGCTGCTGCCGATGCTCAGCGCGTTCGTCGGCACGCTGCTGCTGCTGTCGGTCAACGACCTGGCTACCGGATCGGTGGGCGGGGAACGACTGATCAGCCACGGCTTCCTGGTGGTCGGCTACCTGATCACCGTGCTGCTGTCCCGGCCCGGCCTGCGCCCCGGCGGGCCGGCACCGCAGCGGCAGCCCACACCGTCCCGCTGGCGGTTCGGGGCCGACGAGGTGGACCGGCCGCTGCGGGTGGTACGCCCCGAGTCCTATCCGGCCCAGGCCGCCGACCGGTACGCCGCCCCTGCAGCGCGTACCGATCAGGCCGGCGAACGCCGGGCCGCCTGAGCAACGAGGCGCCCTCAGCGCCCGGTGCTCAGCGCTCTGGTCGCGCCGGTTCGCCCCCGGCGAGGACCTGCGGGATGACCTGCTCGACGATGGTCAGCAGGGTCGTGGTGAGCAGTAGGTGCACCTGGGCGCGGGTCAGCGCGCCGCGCTGGAGCCACTCGCGGGCGGTCGACGTGGCCAGCCCGCCGTACGCGCGGACCATCCCGCGCAACTCCTCGCGGTGCTCCGCCTCGCCGGCCAGCCCGACGGCGACCAGCATCCGGTCCGCGGCGACCTCCTCGGCCTCGGCGAGCACCCGCTCCACGTCGGCGTCGCCGCCCATCCCCCGGGCGGTGACCGCCGCCAGCCACGAGGTGCTGTGCCGGGACACCACGTCGAGGAACCAGGTGACGCTGGCGTCGACCCGGGTCCGGAGATCGCCCTTGGGCAGCCGCTCCAGGGCAACCTCGGGGATGGTCACCATGACCCGGACGACCTCCAGGTAGAGGTCCTTCTTCGCACCGAAGTAGTGGTTGACCAGGCCGCGAGCGACACCTGCCTCGCGGGCGACGTCGGTGGTCGACACGTCCGCGTACGGGCGCTCGCCGAACAGCCGGACCGCGCAGGCCAGGATCTGCCCACGCCGGGCGTCCGGCTCCAAACGGCGGCGGCGCGGAGCCGTCTCGACACTCATCTGCCCGACCCTATCGACAGGCCACCGGGTTCGGCCCAGCGTCAACCACCGTCCCACCTTGATCAAGTGATGAGAAGTAGGCCCGACAACCGCTTCCGACCTACTTTCCATCACTTGATCTTGATTCGCCGTTCGGTGACCCCGGCGCCGTCGGCCGCCCACGACTTATTGACAGGCCGCCAACAGCGCGCGAGGGTGGTGCACATGCCGACTCCCCCGCCCGACGGCTCTCCCTCACCCTGGCGCGAGCCGGAGCATGACGACCTGGCCGAGCTGGCCCGCACCTTCTTCACCAAGGAGGTGTTGCCGCACGCCGAGCGCCTGCTGGCGCAGGGCCATCCGGACCGTGAGCACTACCGGCGCGCCGGTGAGCTGGGGTTGCTCGGCCTGTCGGTCCCGGAGGAGTACGGCGGTGGGGGCGGCGGGTTCACCCACGAGGCGGTGCTGTTGCACGAGCAGGCGTACGCCGGGGAGAGCAGCCTCGGCCTGGCCGTCCACAGTGGCATCGTCACCGGTTACCTGGTGGCGTACGGCAGCGAGGAGCAGAAGCGGCGCTGGCTGCCCGGTCTGTGCAGTGGTGAGCTGGTGGGCGCCATCGCGATGACCGAGCCGGACGGTGGCTCCGACCTGCAGGCGATGCGTACCCGGGCGGTTCGCGACGGCGACGACTACCTGGTGACCGGCGCGAAGACGTTCATCACCAACGGCGGCCTGGCCGATCTGGTCATCGTGGCCGTGAAGACCGACCCCGAGCAGCGGGCGTCCGGCGTCTCGCTGCTGGTGTGCGAGGTGGGTGGCGAGCCGGCGGGGTTCCGGCGCGGCCGACTGCTGTCCAAGATCGGCCTGCACGCCAACGACACGGCGGAGTTGTTCTTCGACGAGTTCCGGGTGCCGGCGGCCAACCTGCTCGGCGGTGCCGAGGGGCTGGGCTTCGTCCAGCTCATGCAGCAGCTCCCGCAGGAACGGCTGGTCATCGGCGTCGGCGCGGTCGCGGCGATGGAACGGGCGGTCGCGCTGACCGTCGCGTACGCCAAGGAGCGCACCGCCTTCGGCAAGACCCTGATGGGTCACCAGAACACCCGGATGGTGCTCGCGGAGTGCGCCACCCGCGCCCGGGTCAGCCGGGTCTTCCTGGACGACTGCATCGTCCGGCACACACGTGGCGACCTGGACGTGGCCACCGCGGCGATGGCGAAGTCATGGCTCACCGATGGGCAGTGTGAGGTCGTCGACAGGTGCCTGCAGCTCTTCGGCGGCTACGGCTACACGACGGAGTACCCGATCGCCCGGATGTACGCCGACGCCCGCGTCCAGAAGATCTACGGCGGCACCAACGAGATCATGAAGGAGTTGATCGCCCGTGCCCTCTGAGGCGTACGTCTATGACGCGGTCCGCACCCCGCGCGGACGCGGCCGGGACACCGGGGCGCTGCACGGGGTCAAGCCGATCTCCCTGGTGGTCGGCCTGGTCGACGCGTTGCGCGAGCGCAACCCCGGCCTGGACGTCGGCCGGCTGGAGGACCTGCTGCTCGGCATCGTGACCCCGGTCGGCGAGCAGGGCGGCGACCTGGCCCGGGCCGCCGCGCTGTTGGCCGGGCTGCCCGACCAGGTGGGCGGGGTGCAGCTCAACCGGTTCTGCGCCTCCGGGCTGGAGGCGGTCAACTCCGCCGCCGCGCGGATCCGCTCCGGCTGGGAGCATCTGCTGCTCGCCGGCGGGGTCGAGTCGATGTCCCGGGTGCCGATGGGCTCCGACGGCGCGGCCTGGGCCACCGACCCGCAGACCGCGCTGGCCACGTCGTTCGTGCCGCAGGGCGTCAGCGCCGACCTGATCGCCACTCTGGAGGGCTTCACCCGCGACGACGTGGACGGCTACGCGCTGCGGTCGCAGGAGCGGGCCGCCAAGGCCTGGGCCGGCGGGTACTTCACCCGCTCGGTGGTGCCGGTCCGGGACGGCAACGGGCTGGACATCCTCACCGTCGACGAACACCCGCGCCCGGAGACGACCCGGGAGGCGCTGGCCAAGCTCACCCCGTCCTTCGCCACAATGGGCGAGGCGGCCGGCTTCGACGCGGTGGCGTTGCAGAAGTTCCACTGGTTGGAGGCGATCCAACACGTCCACCACGCGGGCAACTCGTCCGGCATCGTGGACGGCGCCGCGCTGGTGTTGATCGGCTCGGGCGACGTCGGTCGGGACCTCGGCCTCACCCCGCGCGCCCGGATCGTCGGCGCGGCGGTCAGCGGCGCAGACCCGACGCTGATGTTGACCGGCCCGATCCCGGCCACCCACAAGGCGCTCGCCGTCGCCGGGTTGACAGTCGACGACATCGACCTGTTCGAGATCAACGAGGCCTTCGCCGCGGTGGTGCTCAAGTACGTCCGTGACCTGGGCCTCGACCCGGACCGGGTGAACGTCAACGGTGGTGCGATCGCGCTCGGCCACCCGCTCGGCGCGACCGGAGCGATGCTGCTCGGTACGGCGTTGGACGAGTTGGAGCGCCGCGACCTGCGCCGCGCCGTGGTGACCCTCTGCATCGGCGGCGGCATGGGCGTCGCCACCGTTCTCGAGCGCTGCTGACCCGGAGGACGACCATGACCAACACCATCCGGTACGATCGCGGCGCCGACGGCATCGTCACGCTCACCCTGGACGACCCCACCCAGTCCGCCAACACCATGAACCGGGCGTACGCCGCCTCGATGAGCGCGGTACTCGATCGGCTGGAGGCCGAGCCCGATCTCGTGGGCGTCATCGTGACCAGCGCGAAGTCGACCTTCTTCGCCGGCGGCGACCTGCCCGAGATGATCCGGGCCACCCGGGCCGACGCGCCCGCTCTGGCCGACCTGCTCGGCACCATCAAACGGGACCTTCGCCGGCTGGAGACGCTGGGGCTGCCGGTGGTCGCCGCGGTCAACGGCTCGGCGCTCGGCGGTGGCCTGGAGATCGCGCTCGCCTGCCACCACCGGATCGCGCTGGACGCACCCGACTCGCGGCTCGGGCTGCCCGAGGTCACCCTGGGCCTGCTGCCCGGGGCGGGCGGTGTCACCCGGACGGTACGCATGCTCGGCCTGGCCGGCGCGCTGACCACCGTGCTGCTCACCGGCCGGCGGATGCGCCCGGCCGAGGCCCTGTCCGCCGGGCTGGTCGACGAGGTGGTCGCCACGCCCACGGAGCTGCTGGAGCACGCCCGGGCCTGGATCGCGGCGAACCCGCGCCCGGCACAGCCTTGGGACCGACCGGACTACCGGATGCCGGGTGGCACCCCGGCGAGCCGCTCGCTGGCCGCCCAACTCCCCGCGTTCCCGGCGACGCTGCGCAAGCAGCTCAAGGGCGCTCGGCTGCCCGCACCCGAGGCGATCCTGGCCGCCGCCGTCGAGGGGGCACAGGTCGACCTGGAGACCGCCCTGACCGTGGAGACCCGGCACCTGATCGGCCTGCTCACCGGGCAGGTGGCCAAGAACATGATCGGCGCGTTCTTCTTCGACCTGAAGGCCGTCAACGGTGGCGCGGCCCGACCGGCCGATGTGGACGCCGCAGCGGTACGGCGGGTGGCGGTGCTCGGGGCCGGCATGATGGGCGCGGGTATCGCGTACGCCTGCGCCAGTGCCGGGCTGGACGTCGTGGTCAAGGACGTCACGCCGGAGGCCGCCGGCCGGGCCCGGGAGCACGCCGAGCGGTTGCTGGCCCGCAAGGTACGCAAGGGCCGCACGACCGAGGCGGACGCCCGCGCCGTGCTGGACCGGATCACCACCACCGACCGGGTGGACGCGCTGGCCGGCTGCGACGCGGTCATCGAGGCGGTCTTCGAGGACCCGGCGCTGAAACAGCAGGTCTTCGCCGAGGTGCTGCCGGTGCTGGCGCCCGACGCGCTGCTCGCCTCCAACACCTCCACCCTGCCGATCACCGGGCTGGCCGCCGGCGTGGACCGGCCGACGGACTTCATCGGCATGCACTTCTTCTCGCCGGTGGACCGGATGCCGTTGTTGGAGATCGTGGTGGGTGAACGGACCGGGGACGTGGCGCTGGCCCGGGCGTTCGACCTGGGCCGGCGGATCGGCAAGACCCCGATCGTGGTCAACGACGGCCGGGGTTTCTTCACCAGCCGGGTGATCGGCAAGTTCATCGACGAGGCGGTCGGCATGGTCGCCGAGGGTGTCCCCGCAGCGTCGGTGGAGCAGGCCGCCCTCCAGGCCGGCTACCCGACCGGGCCGCTGGCGCTGGCCGACGAGGTCAGTCTCACGCTGATCCAACGGATCCGCCGCCAGTTCGAGGCGGCCAGCGAGGAGTTCCGACCCCTGCCGGCGCACCGCCTGGTGGACGAGCTGGTCGACGCGTACGACCGGCCGGGGCGTGCCGCCGGACGTGGCTTCTACTCCTACGACGACGGCACCCGGGGCCGGCTGTGGCCCGGCCTCGCCGACCTGACCACCGAGGCAGGTCGGGCGGTGCCGTTCACCGACCTCCAGGAGCGGATGCTCTTCGCGGAGGCGCTGGACGCGCTGCGCTGCCTCGACGAGGGGGTGCTGCGCACCGAGACCGACGCCAACATCGGCTCGATCTTCGGCATCGGCTTCCCGGCGTGGACGGGAGGGGTGATCCGCTACGTCCGGCAGTACGCGGGCGGCCCGGCCGGCTTCGCGACCCGGGCCACCGAGCTGGCCGACCGCTACGGCGACCGGTTCACGCCCCCGGTCGACCTGGTCGACCGGCTCGCCGCCTCGGCCGACCGCCCCGCCGCGCCGGTTGGCGTCGCGTGACGGCGGCGCGCGGCGGGCCGCTGGCCGGGATGCGGGTGGTCGAGCTGGCCAGCCTCGCGCCGGCGCCGTTCGGCTGCATGGTGCTCGCCGACCTCGGCGCGGACGTGGTGCGGGTGGACCGGCCGGGCGCTCCGGGGGCGGGCCGGCTGGCCGCACCGACCAGCGGGCCGTTGCAGCGCGGACGGCGGGTCACCGCACTGGACCTGAAGTCCCCGGCCGGGGTGGCGGACCTGCTGCGCCTCGCCGACCGCGCGGACGTACTGGTCGAGGCGTACCGGCCGGGGGTGGCCGAGCGGCTCGGCTTCGGGCCGGACGTGTGCCAGGCCCGCAACCCCCGACTGGTGTACGCGCGGATGACCGGCTGGGGTCAGGACGGCCCGCTGGCAGCCCGAGCCGGGCACGACATCGACTACATCGCGGTGGCCGGGGCGTTGGAGCCACTGGGACGGGCCGGCGAACGCCCGTACGCGCCGATGAACCTGCTCGGCGACTTCGGCGGCGGCGGCATGCTGCTCGCCGTCGGTGTGCTGGCCGCGCTGCTGGAGCGGGAGCGCTCCGGCATCGGCCAGGTGGTCGACGCGGCGATGGTGGACGGCTCGGCGCTGCTCACCTCGTTCCTGCACGGGCTGATCGGCGCCGGCCTGTGGGCCGCCCCGCGTGGGCGCAACATGTTCGACGGCGGCGCGCCGTTCTACGACACGTACGTCACCGCCGACGGCGGATTCATGGCCGTCGGCGCGATGGAACCGGCCTTCTACGCCGTACTGCTCAGCGGCCTCGACCTTGCCGACGACCCGGACCTGCCCGCCCAGTACGACCCGAGCGGCTGGGACGAGCTGCGCCGCCGGTTCACCGAGCGGTTCGCCGAGCGCACCCGGGACGAGTGGACGGCGGTCTTCGCCGACCTGGACGCCTGCGTCGCGCCGGTGCTCGCCCCCGGCGAGGCGCACGAGCACCCGCACAACGCGGCCCGGGGCACGTTCGTCGAGGTGGGCGGCGAGATCCAACCGGCCCCCGCGCCCCGCTTCGACCGCACGCCGCCCGACCGGCCAACCCCGGCACCAGATCCCGTGCGGGACGTCCTACCGGTCGACGAGATCCTCACCAACTGGCCGGACCGCACCTGACAAGCGGGGGCGGCGGGAGTGGTACCAGGTGGCGAAGAGGGCTGCCGCCAGGAGCAGTTCGGCCAGGTCGCCGCCGTAGTACATGAGTTGGGCGGCCGAGCGGAACGCTTCCGGGTCCCGGTCGGTGAGGCCGGGCGGGAGGGTGTCGGCCTGGGCGTACAGGTACTTGGCCAGCACGGCGTGGCCGGCTGACGCGGCCAGTAACGCGCCGACCCGTACCGCCAGTCCCGGGCGGCGCGGTGCCGGGTCCGGCCCGGCCAACGACCAGGCGAAGAGGTACCCGGCGGCCAGGTAGTGCAGGTGCACGGCATGGTGCAGGACGGGTTGCCGGTCGGCCGCCGCGTACAGCGGCGTGAGCAGCACCAACGCCAGCCCGCCGGTGGTCAGCAGCGCGGCGGTGACCGGGTGGGCGAGCAGGTGCAGCGGGTGGGAGCGCAGCAGCCGAGCGACCGCCCGGCGTACCGGTGGCGGTGCGACGTGCAGCAACAGCGTCACCGGGGCGGCGAGCACCAGCCCCAGCGGGGCCAGCATGCCGAGCAGCAGGTGCTGCGCCATGTGTCCGCGCGGGTCGTCGGCGAGTTGGGCCAGTGGCCCCACGGCGACCGCCAGCAGGACGCAGCCGACCAGCCAGGAGGCGGTGCGCCGGTGGTCCCAACCTCGTGGGTCGCGGACGGCGGCCAGCACGTAGCCGACCGCCAGCAACGCGACCGGGAACAGAGGGAACCAGGTCGGCCCGGCCGTGCCGTGCCCGGTGTGCGCCAGCGGCACGACCACCGTCATCGGGCGTCCACGCCGGGCCGGCGGGACCGCGCCCACCACAGGACAGCGACGCCGGCCAGCAGCAGCACGGTGCCGGCCACGTTCCAGACCACGTCGTACGGCACCAGGTGGACGCCGTAGCGGATCTGGTGCAGCCGGAGCACCTTGTGGTCCACGATCCCGTCGAAGAGCTGGAATCCTCCGGCGCCGAGCAGGAAGCCACCCCAGGCCAGGCGGCTCGACAGGGCACGGCGCCGACGCAGGTCGGCGAACCAGAAGAACCCACCGACCAGGGCGATCACCTCGGCGGCGTGCAGCAGCCCGTCCGAGAGCAGCGCCACCGAGGGGGTGGAGCGGTCGTAGAAGTGGTGCCAGGCAAGGAGCTGGTGGAAGACGATCTCGTCCACCGCAGCCATGATCGCGATGCCGATCAGGACGCCGACGAGGATGGAGGACCGAACGTCTGCGGTACGTGCCCTCGGCGGGCTCGAATCGACCACCACACACCTCGCAGTCAGCTCGGACAGTTCGCAAATACCCCGAACCGCATGAAACATTCGCGGCCAGACCAGCGAGACCGAGGGTCGGTGACATCCCGTTTCGCGACTCCCGGGCCACGGGCGGCATGATCATGGAGCCTGGAGGGGCAGCGAACGCCAGATTCCCGGAACAACGAGATCCCGAGAAGGAGGTGCCCGTGCCGGACGCGGACGAACTCGTCGCCAACGCGCTCGCGGCGGTGCGCGGCACTGACGTACGACAGGCCGAACGGCAGCTGGACCAACTGATGGTCGGCACCGGCGCCGCGGACGGCACCACGGCGGTGGACGCCGCGCTGCTGCGTCGCCTGGTCCGCGGCCTGGGCCGGCTGTGGCCGCGCGGCTGGCAGCCGGTCGACGTGGACCGGATCACCGGTCGACGGCTCGACGCCCGCGCGGCCCGGCTGGTCCGTGCCGCGATGGCCGCCCAGCGGCGCGACCAGGCCGAGCCGGTCCCGGCCTGGTGGGACGACCAGCTGCGCGAGCTGGCGGCCACCGAGGGCGGTGCCGACCGGAGCGTGCTGACCGGCTGGGCCACCCGGGAGGGTCTGGACCGGGCCGACGCGCTCCGCGCGGCCGTGGACACTCTCGCGCTGGTGGAGAGCCTGCCGCCGATCGCGGTGCTGCGCCCACCGCCGGGTACGAGCGGCGCGGCGCTGCCCCGCACGGCCGGTACGGCTCGCAGCGGGTCGCCGATGCTGGACCGGGTACGGGCGCTGCTGGCCAAGGCCGAGTCGACCACCTTCCCGGCGGAGGCGGAGGCGCTGACCGGAAAGGCCCAGGAGCTGATCGCCCGGCACAGCATCGACGAGGCGCTGCTGGCCGCCGGTTCGGAGCGCGGGGACCTGCCCGGCGGGGTACGCCTGAGCACCGACACCCCGTACGCGGGCGCGAAGGCGCTGCTGGTGCAGGAGGTGGCGGCGGCGAACCGGTGTGAGGCGGTCTGGTCCGACGATCTCGGCTTCGCCACCGTGCTGGGTTGGCCGGCCGATCTGGTGGCGGTGGAGTTGCTCTACACGTCGCTGCTGGTCCAGGCCACGGCGGCGATGCTGCGCGGGCGTGCCGAGCGCCGGCCGGGGTCGGGGCGGCGGACGAAGGTCTGGGACGAGTCCTTCCTCAACGCGTTCGCGCTGCGGATCGGCGAGCGGCTGCGGACGGCCACCGAGGCGGCGACCGAAGCGGCGGACCAGGCGAGGGCCGAGACGGCCGGGGCGGAACGGCTGTTGCCGGTGCTCGCGGCGCGGGGTGAGGCGGTCCGGGAGCGGCTGGACACGCTCTTCCCCGGCGTCACCCGGCACCGGCTCAGCGTGCGCGACGCGGAAGGCTGGTCGTCTGGCACCTCGGCCGCCGACCGGGCGTCCCTGGACGTCGGCGGCGGCCGGACGCCCCGGCAGGTGCCCGGCCGACCCGATCCGCGCTGAACGGTCCGGCGTGGGACCACCCCCGGCGGACATTTCTGGGTTTTTCTTCGGTACGCGGTAGGGATCGGGGGAACCGCTCCGACCCTCCGGTGAGCCGCGCCCCACGTGGGGTGCGACCAGAGCCTGAGGAGCATCGCCGTGAAGTACATGCTGCTGATCTGGAACCGGCCCGGCTTCACCGATGAGCTGAGTGAGCAGGAGCGCACCGCCCTCTTCGGTGACGTCGACGAGATCATGAAGGAGCTGACCGAGAGCGGCGAGCTGATCGGCGGCCAGGCGTTGGCCAACCCGTCGCAGACGATGACGGTCCGGCTCGTGGACGGCAGTCCCGAGCTCCTCGACGGCCCGTTCATGGAGAGCAAGGAGCAGTTCGCCGGTTACCTGGCCGTCGACTGCGACAGCCCGCAGCGGGCCGCCGAGATCGCCGCCCGCTGGCCGGACGTCCGGTACGGCGGCGCGATGGAGGTCCGCCCGATCATGGACGAGGCCGGGACGGAGATGTGACCGAGGACCGGACGGTCGAGGAGCTGCTGCGCACGTTCGCGCCGCAGGTCCTCGGCCTGCTGGTCCGCCGGTACGGACAGTTCGACAGGTGCGAGGACGCGGTGCAGGAGGCCCTGCTCGCCGCCGCGACGCAGTGGCCCGGGCAGGGGGTACCGGACAATTCCCGCGCCTGGTTGCTCACCGTGGCCACCCGCCGCCTCACCGACGAGTGGCGCAGCGAGAGCGCGCGCCGGGACCGCGAGCTGGCGGTGGCGCGACGCGAGCCGGCGTACGCCGGGGTGGCGCCGGCGGCGGACGCGGAGCCCGCCGTTCCGGACGACGACGACACCCTCAGGCTGCTGTTCCTCTGCTGCCACCCGGCGCTGCCCGGGTCGGCGCAGGTGGCGCTCACCCTGCGGGCCGTCGGTGGTCTCAGCACCGCCCAGATCGCCCGGGCGCACCTGGTGCCCGAGGCGACGATGAGTCAACGGATCCGGCGGGCCAAGCAGCGGGTCGAGGCCGCCGGGGCCCGGTTCACCATGCCCGGGCCGGCCGAGCGGGACGAGCGGCTGGGAACGGTGCTGCGGGTGCTCTACCTGATCTTCAACGAGGGCTACACCGCGTCCAGTGGCCCGGACCTGCACCGGGCCGAGCTGACCGGTGAGGCGATCCGGCTGGCTCGCATCCTGCGCGGGCTGTTGCCCGACGACGGCGAGGTGGCCGGGCTGCTGGCGCTGATGCTGCTGACCGACGCGCACCGGGCGGCCCGGGTGGGGCCGGACGGGGAGTTGGTGCCGCTGGCCGAGCAGGACCGCTCGCGGTGGGACGCCGCCGCCATCGCGGAGGGGGTCGCGCTGATCACCGAGGCGTTGACCTGGTCGCCGCCCGGCCCGTACCAACTCCAGGCGGCGATCGCCGCCGTGCACACCGAGGCGTCGACGGCGGCGGAGACGGACTGGCGGCAGATCGTCGCGCTCTACCGGCTGCTGGCCCGGATCGCGCCGAACCCGATGGTCACCCTGAACCAGGCGGTGGCGGTGGCCATGGTGGACGGGCCCCGGGCCGGACTCGCCCTGCTCACGCCGTTGGACACCGACGAACGTACGGCCGGACACCACCGGCTGGCCGCGGTACGGGGTCACCTGTTGGAGCTGGCCGGGGAGGTCGGCGCGGCGCGGGAGGCGTACCTCGCCGCGGCGCGGGGCACCACGAGCCGGCCCGAGCAGCGGTACCTGGAGGTGCGGGCGGCCCGGTTGACCGGGTAGGGGTGGGGACCCTCGTCTTGCCATTTCGGCAACAAACTTTGCGCATCGCCCCGGTCGCCGGTCACAGTCGGGGCCGACGCGCGAAGGAGCAGGCACAGATGACCGAGCAGCACGAGTTCGACAAGGACTACTGGGAGCGGCACTGGCACCAGGCGCACCACGACCGCCCCGGCGCGATGAGCACGTCTCCCGCGCACCCGTACCTGGCCCGGGAGACCGGCGCTCTGGTGCCGGGTTCCGCGCTGGACGCCGGGTGTGGTGCCGGCGCCGAGGCGATCTGGCTCGCCGCCCACGGCTGGCAGGTCACCGCTGTTGACATCGCACCCGTCGCCCTCGCCCGGGCCGCCGAACGCGCGACGGAGAGCGGGGTCTCCGAGCGCGTGCGGTGGGTGGAGGCCGACCTGACGGCCTGGACTCCGGCAACGCGGTTCGACCTGGTCACGACGCACTACGCGCACCCCGCGATGCCGCAGTTGGCCTTCTACGACCGCGTCGCCGGGTGGGTGGCCCCCGGCGGCACCCTCCTGATCGTCGGGCACCTGCACAGCCCGGAAGCGACCGGGGACGGACACGGGCATGGGCACCACCCGCCCGACGAGGCGTCGGTCACTCTCGCGGACATCACCGCCGGCCTGGACGGCGCCAGCTGGGAGATCATCACCGCCGAGGAGCACCGCCGCACGGTGCCGGGCCGGGAGGTGCCGCTGCACGACGTGGTCGTTCGCGCGGTCAGAGGCCGCTGAGCATGCCGCTGCCGACCGCCGGGGCGGCCCGGCGGTCGGCAGCGGCGGTCACACCTCGGGTTCGACGGCCGGGCAGCTGGCGCCCCGGGCGGGCACCACCCGATCGATCAGGTAGGAGTCGACAGCTCGTTGCACACACGGGCTGCTGCTGTAACTGCCGTGCCCCCACCCCTGGTAGGTGAGCAGCGCACCGTGCCGGCCCAACTGTCGCGCCACGTTGCGCGCCCAGCCGTAGCCGCTGGCCGGGTCGTGCACGGTGGCGGCGATCAGCAGCGGCACGTCGGTGCGGACCCGTAGCCGATGCTGCGGGTTGGCGACCGGCGTCGGGGTGCCCAGGCAGGTGACCAGCGCGAACAGTGCCGGCGGGTAGCGCAGGTCCGGCGCGAGCCGGGCCGCCCGGCGCAGGTGTCCGGCGTACTCGCGGTAGTCGCGCACCGGCAGGCTCCAGTCCTGGCAGAAAACCGCGAAGGGGTACGGAGCCACGGCCTCGTCCGCGAGCGCGCGGGCGCTCGGCGTGGTGGCGTCACCCTCCAGTCGGACGATCCACTCGGCCAGCCCCGGCCACCGCCACGTGTCGTAGAGTTTCTTGTGGGCGAGGCGGCTCAGCTCGAACGGGGCGAGTGCGGCCCCGGCCTGGTCCGGGTCGGTCAGTGAGCCACGCTCGGCACGCGCGTGCAGCCCGGCCCAGATCGCCCGGAAGTCCCGACGGTGCAGGGCACAGGCCGTGGACCGGTCACACCAGGCAACAAACTCGTCGAACGCGCCCTCCGCGGTGGCGGCCTGGCTGTCCAGGAAGGAGCGGGTGCCCAGGCTGTGGTCCATCGCGGCCTCCAGCACCATGGCTCGGACCCGGTCGGGGTACAACTCGGCGTACCGCTGCCCGAGCAGGGTGCCGTACGAGCTGCCGTGGAAGGTCAGCTGCCGCTCGCCGAGCGCGGCGCGGACCGCGTCCAGGTCGCGGGCGGCGCTTGTGGTGTCGACGTGGTCGTAGAGCGCCCCGGTGCGGGCCCGGCAGTCGGCACGCAGCAGCGCGTTGTTGGCCAGGACGGCATCGAACTGGGCCTGGTCGGCGATCAACTGTGGTTGCCGGGCGAGCAGGGCCCGGGCGCAGACCACCGGGCGGCTGCCGCCGGTGCCGCGGGGGTCGAAGCTGACGATGTCGAACCTGGCCCGCAGGTCGTCGCTGAACCGGGAGCTGCCGTTCACCACCCGGTCGACCCCGCTGTCGCCCGGCCCGCCGGGGCCGAAGACCAGAGCGCCTTCCCGGGTGGCCGGGTCGGCGACCCGGCGGGCCAGCGACAGGTCGAAGCGCTCACCTCGGGGTTGGTTCCAGTCCACCGGCAGCGACAGGGTGCCGCACTCGGCGCTGCTGTCCGTGGCGCACGGCCGCCAGTCGATCGTCGGACCGGGCCGTGCTCGGGCGGCGGCCGGGCTCGCCGGGGTCAGGCCGGCGGCCGTGAGGGCCAGGGCGACCGCCCAGCCGACTGCGGATTTGCGTACGCGCAGCATGAGGTGCTGTCCTCTCCTCGAAGGAGCGTTGCCGGTGAAACTCGCCCACTGGGCGAGGTGATGCTGCTTCCACCCGGGTCGTCGAGTAGCCGCTCGACGGCCCGGGGACTCTCGCCCCCCGGGTCAGTCGACCTCGCGCAGGACGCGTTCGAGCGTGGTCATCCGGGTTTCCATCCCGCCCAGCCGGCCATCCATCGCCGCGAGCAGTCGGGCGTTCTCCGCCTGGGCCTGGGCGGCGGTCTCGGCGAGCCGGCGGAAGTCGTCCGCGCGGGCCGCCTCGTACCGGGCCCGTCGGGTCTTGGCGAACTGCACGACTGTCACCGTGACCACGCTGATCAGGAAACCGAAGATGCCGATCGCGCCGACCACCTCGGTCCAGTCGTGCTCGCTCATCGCTGTGCTCCCGGCTGTTCGCCCGAGTCGGGCACGGTAAGCGTCTCGACCGCCGCCGCGATGACCGCGGGGGTGAGTGTGAGCACGAACGGCTCCACCTCGTAGTAGTTCATGGCCTTCCCGTCCTCCGACAACTCCAGGCGGGCGGTGACCAGCCCGGCCGCCGCCAGCTTCCGTAGGTGGACCTGCAACAGCGCCCGGCTGATGCCCAGTTGCCGGGCCAGCCCGCTGACGTACGCACGCTCGCGGGCCAGCGCGGCGACGACCCGCAGCCGGTGCGGGTTGGCCAGGGTGGCCAGCACCCGGACCAGGTCGTCGCCGGTCGGCGGTGGAGCGGTGCTCATAACCAGCCCTTGCACATGCCAAGGAAAGTTAGCAGGTGCGACCGCGCGGCGGTACGGGACGGAAGCGGAATCAGGGTGATCTCAGGGTCGGCGAAAGGGGCCGGACACACAGCACGCCGGGCCGGTGATGATCACCGGCCCGGCGTGCGGGTTACGTCGTACGTCAGCTCTTGAAGGCGTCCTTGATCTTCTCGCCCGCCTGCTTGAGCTTGGCGGTGGACTGGTCAGCGCGACCCTCCGCCTCCAGCTGCTCGTTGTCGGTGGCCCGACCGGCGCCTTCCTTCAGCTTGCCGGTCGCGTCCTCGGTGGCGTTGTTGATCTTGTCGTCGATACCCATTGCCAACCTCCATTGCAAGCATTGCAAGCTTCGCTACAACCACAGAGGTACCCCCGTCGTCACCGGCCCAACCATTACCGTCGTCACAGATCGGCGGCGGCCGGACGAAAGCGACGCAGGCGCAGGCTGTTGGCCACCACGAAGACCGAGGACAGCGCCATCGTGGCGCCCGCGATCATCGGGTTGAGTAGCCCGGCGGCGGCCAACGGCAGGGCCGCCACGTTGTAGCCGAACGCCCAGAACAGGTTGCCCCGGATGATGCCGAGCGTGCGTCGGGACAACCGGATGGCGTCCACCGCGGCGTCCAGGTCGCCCCGGACGAGGGTGAGGTCGGCCGCCTCGATCGCCACGTCGGTGCCGGTGCCCATGGCCAGCCCCAGGTCGGCCTGGGCCAGCGCGGGGGCGTCGTTGACCCCGTCACCGACCATCGCCACCGATCGCCCCTCGGCCTGGAGCCGCTTGATCACGTCGACCTTTCCGGCCGGCAGCACCTCGGCGATCACCTCGTCGACGCCGACCTCGGCGGCGACCGCGCGAGCCACGGTGGCGTTGTCCCCGGTCAGCAGGACCGGGGTCAGCCCCAGCCCGCGCAGCCGGGCCACCGCCGCATTACTGGTCGGCCGGACCACGTCGGCGACCGTGAGCACGCCCCGGGCCCGCCCGTCCCAACCGGCGACGATGGCCGTCCGGCCGGCGGCCTCCGCGTCGCGCACGGCCCACTCGATTTCCGGCGGTACGTCGATCTTGTGCTCGCGCAGCAGCCGGACCCGGCCGACCAGGACGGCCCGGCCGTCGACCGTGCCGGTCACCCCCAGCCCTTCGAGGTTGCCGAAGGCGGCCACCGGGGGCAACGCACCCGCGTCGGCGGCAGCGGCGGCAACCGCACGGGCGAGCGGGTGCTCGGAGGCGGCCTCCACCGCCCCGGCCAGCCGGAGCAGCTCGGCCCGGTCCACACCGCTGGCCGGCACCACGTCCACCAGTGTCATCCGGCCGGTCGTCACCGTGCCGGTCTTGTCGAGCACCACGGTGTCCACCCGGCGGGTCGACTCCAGCACCTCCGGGCCCTTGATCAGCACACCGAGCTGGGCGCCCCGACCGGTGCCGACCAGCAGCGCGGTCGGGGTGGCCAGGCCGAGCGCGCACGGACAGGCGATGATCAGCACGGCCACGGCGGCGGTGAACGCGGCGGTCGGGCCGGCCCCGGTGCCGAGCCACCAGCCGAGCGTGCCGACGGCGAGGGTGATGACGATCGGTACGAAGACACCGGAGATCCGGTCCGCCAGTCGCTGCACGGCCGCCTTGCCGCTCTGCGCCTGCTCGACCAGGTCGGCCATCCGGGCGAGCTGGGTGTCCGCGCCGACCCGGGTGGCGGTGACGATCAGCCGTCCACCGGCGTTGATCGTGGCGCCGACCACACCGTCACCCGGGGCGACCTCGACCGGCACCGACTCACCGGTGAGCATGCTGGCGTCGACCGCGGAGGTGCCCTCCTCGACCACCCCGTCGGTGGCGATCTTTTCCCCGGGACGGACCACGAACCGGTCACCGACGGCGAGCCGGTCCACCGGGATCAGGGTCTCCACGCCGTCGCGCAGCACCGCCACGTCCTTGGCGCCGAGGTCGAGCAGGGCGCGCAGGGCGGCGCCGGCGGTGCGCTTGGACCGGGCCTCGAAGTAGCGACCGGCCAGGATGAACACGGTGACCCCGGCGGCCGCCTCCAGGTAGATGTTGCCGGCGCCGTCGGTCCGGGTGATGTCGAAGCGGAACGGGTGCGTCATCCCGGGCATCCCCGCGTCACCGAGGAAGAGCGCCCAGAGCGACCAGCCGAACGCGGCCAGGGTGCCGAGCGACACCAGGGTGTCCATGGTGGCCGCGCCGTGCCGCAGGTTGGTCCAGGCGGCCCGGTGGAACGGCAGCCCACCCCAGACCACCACCGGGGCGGCCAGGGTCAGCGACAGCCACTGCCAGTAGTCGAACTGCCAGGCCGGGACCATCGCCAGCAGGACCACCGGCACGCTCAGGGCCACCGAGACCCAGAGCCGGGTACGCGGCGCCCGCAACGGGTCCACCGGAGCTTCCGCGCTGGGCGGGGCCGGCAGCGCCGCCGTGTAGCCGGTCTTCTGCACGGTCCCGATCAGGTCGTCCGGCGTGACGCCGTCGGCGTACCGGACGGTCGCCTTCTCGGTGGCGTAGTTGACGGTGGCGCTCACCCCGTCCATCCGGTTGAGCTTCTTCTCGATCCGGGCGGCGCACGCGGCGCAGGTCATCCCGCCGATCGCCAACTCGATCCGGTTGGGTGCCTCGGGCAGCGGTCTGCTGGTGGTGGTCATCGTCTGGTCCCGTCAGTTGTGTCCGTGCCCGGGGGTGCCGTGGTCGGCCCCGCCGGTCGGCGCGGGTCCGCTCGGGGTGGGGGCTGTTCCGGTCGGTGCGGCGCCGGCGACCACCGTGAACTCGGCGGTGTGCACCCGCCCGCCGTGTTGGAAGTCGAGGTAGAGCCGGTAGCTGCCCGCCGAGGGCACCTCGGCGAGGAAGGTGACGGCCGGACCGGGCCGGGTGCGCCCATCGCCGGGCATGCCGTCCGGGTGCACGTGCAGGTACGCCAGATCACCCCGGCGCAGCGCCACCAGGTGCCCGTACGCGCCCAGGTAGGGCTCCAGGTCGGTGACCGGTCGCCCGTTGCGGCTGACGGTCAGGGTCAGCGACGACGTGCGGCCGGGCTGCGGCGCTCCGGTCAGGGTGACCGTGTAGTCGTCGACGGTGGTGCTGGTCGCCGGGGCGGGCAACGGCCGTTCGGTCAGCTCACCGGGAACGGTCACGTCCACGCCGAGGGTCAGCGGCTCGCCTCCGGTCGGGGTGAAGTCGGCGAACGCCCGCCACTGCCCGGGGCCGGCCAGCGGGGTGTCGACCCGCCAGGTGCCGTCCGGGGCGAGCTCGGGGTGGACGTGGCGGAAGCCGGAGAGGTCCCGCCGGGCGACGATCAGGTGCATCAGCTTGTCGTGCGCCACCTCGTACCGGGTGACCGGGCGGCCGTCCGGGCCGGCGATCCGGAAGGCGAACTCGTCGGCCGGGGAGTCGACCCGTTCGAGGGTGTAGCCCCGGTCGGAGACGAGCAGGCCGCCGGGAAGCCGGGCGGCAGTCTCGTGGTGCTCGCCAGTCGCATGGGCGGCGGCGCCGTCGTGCCGGCCCTCGACCACCGGGGTGCGGTCGACGACCCGGCCGACCCCGTAGGTCGCGCCGAAGACCGCCGCCAGGCCGACGGCGAACCCGGCCAGTCTCGTCACCGTACGCACGCCGGCCCGCCGATCACGCGTCGACGAGGTCGTAGCCGGCCTCGTCGACGGCGGCCCGGACAACCGCGGTGTCCAGCGGCTGGTCGCTGCTGACGGTGACCCGGCCGGCGGCGAGGTCGACCTGGACGTCACGCACGCCCGCGATGGCGCTGACCTCGGCGCTGACCGCGCTGACGCAGTGCCCACAGGTCATGCCCTGCACCTGATACGTCGTGTTGACCATCGGAGCGTCTCCTTTACGGTACGGGTACCCGGTGGGGGTATCTCATCCGGACACGACCGTACCATACCCCCTGGGGGTACGCTATCCTGGTCGACATGACCGCACCCACCCCGATCCGCGGATACACCGCCAGCAAGGACCAGCTGCTCGCGCGGCTCCGCCGCGTTGAGGGGCAGGTCCGGGGCATCGAGAAGATGGTCGACGACGACCGCTACTGCATCGACGTGCTCACCCAGATCTCCGCGATCCAGGCCGCCCTCGACAAGGTGGCCCTGGGGCTGCTCGACGGGCACGCCCGGCACTGCATGCACGAGGGCGCCGCCGAGGGTCGGGCCGACGAGATGGCCACCGAGATGATGGCGGCGGTCGGCCGGCTCATGAAGCGCGGCTGACGGGCCGGGGTCCCCCACGCGGGCGGTTCGGCCGCCCGACACTCCGCCACGACCTGCGACCCTCGGTTGGGCTGGCTAGCATCTCCCACGATGGCCCTCCGTATGCCGCTGCACAGTCGGGCACCGGCGCCGCCGCGATGTGGCGTCGCCCCCGGCCGACCGGGCCGAGCACTGACCGTCCGTGATCAAGTGGTGATCAGGCAGCGATCCGCCGCGCCGTCCGCAGCGTTTCCACCGAAACGGTGAACCGCCCGGCACGCTGACCCGTACCCCGCACCGGATCGTTGGGAGTTCTCGCCTTGGCCGCCGACCACACTCACCCCGCGCCGTCCGCCCCACCACGGGTGCGACGGATCCTCGTCGTGACGGTGGTACCCCTCTTCGTCGCCACCGTGCTCGCCGCGGCGCTGCTCTGGCCGCGCGGCGGGTCACCGCAGACCGATGGTGGTGCGGACGTGCCGCGCTACCCGGGCACGGTCACCCGGGTGGTGAGTGAGCCGTGCCCGCCGGTGCCGTCGGTTCCCGAGGGCACACCGAGGGTCGGCGACGGGCGGTGCGGCACGGTCGACGTCCGGGTGGACGACGGGCCGGCCGCCGGCCAACAGGTACGGACACCGGTGCCCGACGGGCCTGGCGCGCCCCGGGTCGAGGTCGGTGACGAGGTCATCCTGGTCGAGCTGGCCGATCCGACCGATCCCACCACCAGCAACTGGAACATCGCCGAGCACCAACGCGGCACCCCGATGGTGTGGCTGGCGGTGGTCTTCGCGGCCGCGATCGTCGCGTTCGGTCGGTGGCGGGGCCTGGCCGCGCTCGCCGGGCTGGCCGCCAGCTTCGCCATCCTGCTCACCTTCGTGTTGCCGGGCATCGGCGCCGGCAGGTCGCCACTGCTGGTGGCGGTGGTCGGCGCGGCCCTGATCATGTTCGTGGTGCTCTATCTGACGCACGGGGTCACCGCGCAGACCTCGGTCGCGGTGCTCGGCACCCTGGGCAGCCTGGTGCTGACCGGCGTGCTCGCCACCATCGCCACGGCCGCGACCCACCTCACCGGCTTCGGCAGCGAAGACGCCACCACCCTGTCGATGTTCCAGGGCGACGTGGACCTGCACGGTCTACTGCTCGCCGGGATCATCATCGGATCGCTCGGGGTGCTCGACGACGTGACGGTCACCCAGGCGGCCACCGTCACCGAGCTGGCCAACGCCAACCCCGGGCTGACCCGGTTGCAGCTGTACCGGGCGGCCACCCGGGTCGGCCGCGCGCACATCGCCTCCACTGTCAACACCATCGTGCTGGCGTACGCGGGCGCGTCACTGCCCCTGCTGCTCCTGCTCACCGCCGACTCGCGGCCGATCGGGCAGATCCTCACCAGTGAGTTCCTCGCGCAGGAGATCGTCCGCAGCGCGGTCGCCACCCTCGGTCTGATCGCCGCCGTACCGCTGACCACCGGGCTGGCCGCGGTGGTGACCGCCGCCGGGCGCACCGAGGCCACGCCGTCCACCGACGCTCCCGCGCCCCGGCCCCAGCCGGACCGCACCGAGGCACTGGCCGCACTCAGCTCACCGCGGAAGGCCGGCTCCGACGAGCCGGACCGGACGCGGCCCGCACCCCCATCCGAGGCCACCGACCGGTGGCCGGAGTCGAACAGGAGCACGGATACGGCATGGTGACACTCCTCAGCGTGACCAGATCGGGCATCCACCCTGAGAACCGCGTCACTGGTCACTCAACGCTATGGCGAAATGACGCTTTTGGTCGGCATCCAGGCGTAGCTCACCCGGTCGACTCTCGGGTAACCTCGCTGCCGGTTACCGATGAAGGCGCGAAGCGGCGCCTGCGGTGCCACCGCCCAATCGCCAGCCGGCGAGCCGGGGACCCAGGTACCTGGGGTGAATCCGCGTCAGCGGTAGGGGCCACTTCCGCCCCGAACCCGTCAGCTAACCCGGTCGGCGGTCGACGGAAGGGAACATTGTGACGGCACCCCTACGCCGCTGGATGACACCCGTGGTGGCCGTGATCGCCGCACTGACCGTGCTCGCCGGGCCCCTCCCGGCCCACGCCGCCCCGACGACCCCCACACCGTCCGGGCACGAGGAGGACGGCGAACCCAAGTTGCTCAACGACGTCATCGAGCAGGCCAACCGCGACTACTCCGCAGCCAAGTCCAAGCTGGACAAGTCAAAGAAGCGGCAGGGCGAGTTGGCCGCAGAGGTCGACCGGGCCAAGGCCGACCTGGACGCGTTGGCTCCGCAGGTCGGGCAGATCGCCGCCCAGGCGTACCGGACCGGCCGGATCGGCGCGGTCGCGATGCTGCTGGAGAGCGAAGCTCCCGACTCGTTCGTCCGGCGCGCCGGGATGCTCGACGAGATGAACATGGTCAACGAGAAGAAGCTCTCCGAGGTCAACGAGGTGAAGGCCCGCGCCGAGCAGGCGAAGCTGGCCCTCGACACGGAGGTCCGGGAGCAGCAGAAGCAGACCGCCCTGATGGCCAAGCGGAAGAGCGAGGCCGACAAGGCGCTCTCCCTCGTCGGTGGAAAGGGCTTCACCGGCGGCCTGGTGGACGCCACCTCACCGGTCGCGAAGATCGGCCCGGGTCGCACGGCCGACGGTGACTGGAAGCCCCAGTCGTGCAGCGAGAACGACCCCACCACGTCCGGCTGCATCACGCCGCGCACGCTGCACGCGTACAAGGAGGTCAAGCGGGCCGGCTTCAACCGGTTCGTCGGCTGCTACCGCCCCGGCGGGCCGTGGGAGCACCCGAAGGGCCGCGCCTGCGACTGGTCGCTGCAGAAGAGCGGCTTCTCCCCGTGGCACAACGAGGACACTCGGACGTACGGCAACAACGTCGCCGCGTTCCTCATCCGTAACGCCGACCGGCTCGGCATCTACTACGTCATCTGGAACCGGCAGATCTGGTTCCCGGCCACCGGCTGGAGTTCGTACAGCGGGCCGTCGAACCACACCGACCACGTCCACATGTCGCTGCTCTGACCCGCACGATCACCGTTGAGGGCCGTTCCGCGTGACGCGGAGCGGCCCTCGTCGCGTCAGACGGTGGCAGGCGCGGCCGGGTCGGTCGACTCGGACGATCCGGCCGGGGTGTCCAGCGTCGCGAAGCCAGCCGGCACGGCGGCCACCTGACGCACCGCCCCGGCGGCCAGCCGGTAGGACACCCCCACCACCGCGCACCGCCCCCGCGCCACCTCGTCGGCCAGCACGGAAGACTGCCCGAGCAACGTCTCGACGGTCTGTGCGATGTGGATGTCGACGATGCCGTCGATGTCATCCACGCCCTCGGCATCGGCCCGACGCAGGCTGGGCAGCACGGCGTCGACCACGGCGCGCAGATGCCCACTCGGCGCGGTACCGGTGGCGGCGGCCTCCCGGGCCGCCTGCACCGCACCGCACGAGTCGTGACCGAGCACCACCACCAGCGGAGTGCCGAGCACGGTCACCGCGTACTCGACGCTGCCGAGCACCTCGGGGCCGGCGGTGTGCCCGGCCGTGCGGACCACGAACAGGTCGCCGAGCCCGCGGTCGAAGATGATCTCGGCGGCCAGCCGGGAGTCGGAGCAGCCGACGATCACCGCGAACGGGTGTTGCCCGTCGGCCACGGCGGCCCGGTGCTCGGCATCCTGGTTGGGGTGGCGTGGGGCACCCCCGACGAAGCGCCGGTTGCCGGCGATCAGCTCGGCGTACGCCCGGGTCGGCTCGCTGAGGGCGAGCGCCCGGTCGGTGGTCCGCTGCGGACCCGGCTGACCGCCGGAGTTCCCGGTATGACTCATCCCGCACCTCGTCTCGACGCATCTGACCTGGTCAAACCGGCTCTCCGCCGGCCGGGCGGCGGGCGCTGGCTCGCGCTCCACCGTCACACGCACCGTAAGATGCGTCAAGGTATGCGTGATTTAGATTTCATACGTTGACTCCGGCCGCCCCCTGGGCAACCTTCCCCGGGCAGGGCGGACAAGACTCTCGTGAGGGCAGGCGGACATCCGGAAAGGCGGTCACACGATGGCGAGCACCGTGACGGGCGACACCGGCGGCGGACGGAACTGGACGTTCCTCACCAACCACGGGCACGTCCTGCTGGCCATCGCCCGCGATCCGACCGCCCGGCTGCGCGACGTCGCGGCCGAGGTCGGCGTGACCGAACGGGCCGCGCAGGCGATCGTCGCCGACCTGGAGGCGGGCGGCTACCTGCACCGCACCCGGGTCGGGCGACGCAACGAGTACACCCTCAACCCGGCCGGCCGGTTCCGGCACCCCGCCGAGGCCGACCGGCAGGTCGGCGACCTGCTCGCGCTCTTCGCCGACACTCCCACGTCGAAGGCGTCCCCCCGGGCCTGACCCTGGTCACCGGGGGCCGCCGCCCGACGGTCACGGCGGTAACCTTTGCCGGTGCGCGAATGCCCGCCGTTGAGCACGACCCCGTCCCGCCGTGCCCTTCGCGGCGTCCTCAGTGGAGCGCTGGCGGCCCTGCTCGGCGCCGGCCTGGTGGCACCCTCCCCCGCGAACGCCGCGCCGCCCATCTGCGGTCCCTCCGGCACCGAGAACCTGACCCAGCTCCCGTGGGCGCTACGCCGGCTGGAGCCATCCTCGGCGTGGCCGCTGTCCCGGGGCGCCGGGGTCACGGTGGCCGTGATCGACTCCGGAGTCTCCGCCGCCCACCCGCTCCTCAAGGGCCAGGTTCTCGAGGGTCGCGACTTCAATGGCCTGCCGGCCCGGCAGGGCCAGTGCGACGAGGCCGGGCACGGCACGCTGATCGCCGGCATCATCGCGGGTCGGGAGGGCACGGTCGTCCCCTTCAGCGGCATCGCCCCGGCTGCCCGCATCCTGCCGATCCGGGTCCTGCCGCAGCTCGGGGAGGTCAGCAACCCGCAGCTCCCCGCGCAGATCGCGGCGGCCATCGACTGGGCGGTCGACCAGGGCGCCGACGTGATCAACCTGTCCCTGACGACGATTCCCCGCCCCGAACTGACGGCGGCCGTCGAGCGCGCGCTGGCCAAAGGGGTGGTGCTGGTCGCCGCCGCGGGCAACCGGACCGAAGACTCCCAGAACCGGCCGGGCTACCCGGCCGCGTACCCCGGGGTGATCGCGGTCGGTGGGGTGGACGAGCAGGGCGGCCACGTCGGCACCTCGATCAGCGGCGACTACGTCGACATCGCCGCACCGGGGATGAACATCGTCGGGCCGGCGCCCGGAAACACCGGCTACCGCACCGTGCCGGAGGGCGGCACCAGTTACGCCGCCGCGTACGTCTCGGGAGTGGCCGCTCTGGTCCGGGCCGCCTACCCGGGTCTCAACCCGCAGCAGGTCGCGGATCGG
Source organism: Micromonospora sp. NPDC050784 (assembly GCF_044456765.1). NCBI lineage: Bacteria > Bacillati > Actinomycetota > Actinomycetes > Micromonosporales > Micromonosporaceae > Micromonospora > Micromonospora sp. NPDC050784. The sequence continues at coordinate 51,891 of NZ_JBITGG010000002.1, forward strand.
CTGAAACGCACCGCGGACAACCCACCGGAGGGTCAGAACGCCGACATCGGCCACGGGATGGTCAACCCGTACCGGGCGGTGTCGAGTCTGCTCGGCACCCGGGCGAACCCGCCCGCCGGTGCGCTCCCGGCCCCCGCCGTACGGGACGACCCGCTGAGCTGGCAGCGCCCCGCCGCGATCTGGGCGGCGGTCGTCGGCGCTCTGCTCGCCGGGCTGCTGCTGGTCGCGCGACCGATCATGGCCCGGGGCCGCCGACGCGACTGGCGCCCCGGCCGACGCACCGACGCGCCAACCGCCGGCTGAGCGGCGTACCGCAGCGCGGCGCCGACGCCTACGCCAACGCGGAGCCGCCAACACGGTGCGGCTCCGGGCCGGACGAACCGGACCGGAGCCGCTCGTGCGAATGCCTCAGCTCCACACCTTGGAGTTGCTCATCTCCGTGGTGAGGTAGTTTTCGCGGGCGATGCCCACGGCACCGCCGATCTCGTTCAGGATCCGGTTGATGTCCCGGACCGCCGTGTCCCACTTCGCCTGGTGCTGCTCGTAGGCAACCCGGTCCTCGCCGTCCCAGTGCAGCTTGGTCAGCATCGACCGCAGCGTGTCAAGCTTTTCCTCGAGGGTCTTCGAGATGGCCTGCATCTGCTGGTTGCTGCTCTCGAGGACCGCATAGTCAACTTTGATCGTCACGATTTCCTCCTCTGCCGGCTGCGGATCACGGGTTGAGAGCAGAGTGGAACTTGTCCAGCATCTGCTGCTGCTCTTCGTCGTTGACCTGGTGCGTCGTACCCGACTTGTCGAGCAGGTCAGCGATGCTGTCCATCGCCGTCAGCAGTTTGACGGTGTCCTCGTTCCAGCGCGTCATCAGCGACTGGAAGCCCGTGGACGCCTGACCCTTCCACGCGATGGCCAGGTCGTCGACCACGTTCCACAGCTTCTTCAGCTCGCCGTCGACCTCGCTGCGCGTGGACCGCACGTCACTCGCGGCGGTATGCAGAGTCGCAGCTTCGACCTCGAACGCCATGCTTCACACCCTTCCGTCTGTTGTGGTGGCGGCTTCGCCGCACCCTCCCCCGCGGCAAGGCAGCAACACCCCACCGACGGACACTCCTGTGAAGACCGTAGCGGAACCTGTCCAGCCCTCGCAGCCCTGACCGGTGACGTTCGATGGATGGTGTTGAATCGGGCCGAGACGGCCGACCACCCCCTACCGAACGGCCGACCTCGCTCAGGCCGGCTCAGACCAGGCGGTCTGAATCAGCTGCTGGCCATCGCGTCGGCGAACCAGGGTGCCCCGGCCGGGCGGTTGCGGGCTCGGTCGCAACGTGCCGAAGACCGCGCCCTCCTCCCGGTTGCCGGACATCAGCAGGCCGGGCGAGTCCAACTCGCGCAGCCGTTGCAGCACCGGCTCGTAGAGCGCCCTGGACACACCGCCGACCCGGCGCGTGACGATCAGGTGCAGACCGATGTCGCGGGCCTGCGGCAACAGCTCCTGCAGGGCGCTGAGCGGGTTGCTGCCGCCAGAGGCCACCAAGTCGTAGTCGTCCACCAGGATGTACAGGTCCGGACCCTTCCACCAGCTCCGATCCCGCAGCTGGGCGGTGGTCACGTCCGGGCCGGGCAGGCGGTTGGAGAGCGCGCTACGGATCGACCCGAGCCCCTGGGCGAACGCCTGGTTCGACGGGGCGTAGTCGAGCAGGTGGTCACCCTCCACCGCGCCCAGCAGGCCACGCCGGTAGTCGGCGATCACCAGCCGGGCCTGCGCCGGGGTGTACCGCTCGGTGATTCCCCGGGCGATCAGACGCAGCAGGTTGGTCTTGCCGCACTCCGCGTCGCCGAAGACCGTCAGGTGCGGCTCGTTGGCCAGGTCCAGGTAGACCGGCGCGAGCGCCGACTCGTTGACACCGATCGGGAGCCCCGGTGCCGACCGGTCGATGATCCGGGCCAGCTCCGCCACCGGCAGCCGGCGCGGCAGCAACCGCACCTTCGGCGCGGGGCGACCCGGCCAGTTCGCCGCCACGTGCCCGGCCAGGGCCAGCGAGGCCTCGCTCAGATCGTCGATGTCGCGACGACCGTCGATCCGCGAGATGGCGGTGAGGAAGTGCAGCTTGTCCCGGGTCAGGCCCCGACCGGGCGACTTCTCCGGCACGTTGTTCGCGGCGCGGCGGTCGATCTCGGACTCCGACGCGTCGCCGAGGCGCAGCTCCAACTTGGTGCCGAGCAGATCCCGCATGTTGATCCGGATCTCCGCCCACCGCACGGCGGTGAGCACCACGTGCACACCGAAGCCGAGGCCCCGGTTGGCCAACGTGGTGATGGTCTGCTCCAACTCCTCGTACTCCTGGCGCAGCGTGTTCCACCCGTCCACCACCAGGAACACGTCGCCGAACGGGTCGTCCGCGAACTCACCCGCGGCGCGGCGACGACGGTAGCTCGCCACCGAGTCGATGCCGTGCTGGGCGAAACGACCCTCCCGCTCGTCCAACACGGCGACCACCTCGGCCACCGTCCGGCGGACCGCCTCGACGTCGCGCCGACCGGCCACCCCGGCCATGTGCGGCAACCGCTCCATGCTGCGCAGCGCGCCCCCGCCGAAGTCCAGGCAGAAGAACTGCACCTCCCGTGGCGTGTGCGTGAGCGCCAGCGAGGCGAGCAGCGTACGCAGCATCGTGCTCTTGCCACTGAGCGACCGACCGACGATGACCACGTTGCCGCCGGCCCCGGCCAGCTCGACCATCATCGGGTCCCGGCGCTGCTCGTAGGGGCGGTCCACGACGCCGACCGGCACGGTCAGCCGCCCGCGCCCGGGCCAGGACGCGGTGCACAGCCCGTAGGTCGGGTCGACCGCCAGCGGGCCGAGCAGCTCACCCAGCCCCGGTGGGTCGGCCAGCGGCGGCAGCCACACCTGGTGGGCCGGGCGGCCCCGACCCTTGAGCTGGTCGATCAGCACGTCGAGCATCGCCACGGCCTTGCCGTCGGCCGGCTGCTCGGGCTCCGGGGCGGTGTCCACCGGCACCTGCGGGACCTGCACCGGCACGAAGTCGAGGCCGTACGGCACGATCCGCCGCTGCACCAGCGCCTGCGAGGCGGAGGCCTGCTGGCCCGGCGCCCGGTACGCCCCCGACACGTACGCGGCCCGGAACCGCAGCATCGTGCTGGTGTCCGTCTTCAGGTACCCGTGGCCCGGCGCGTTCGGCAGCTCGTACGCGTCCGGTACGCCGAGCACGATCCGGCTCTCCACCGCGGAGAACGTCCGCAGACCGATCCGGTACGACAGGTGCGTGTCGAGGCCCCGCAGCTTGCCCTCTTCGAGGCGCTGGCTGGCCAGCAGCAGGTGCACGCCGAGGGACCGACCCAACCGGCCGATCATCACGAACAGGTCGATGAAGTCCGGTTTGGCGGCGAGCAGTTCGCTGAACTCGTCACAGATGATCAACAGGCTGGGCATCGGCGCCAGCGGCTCACCGGCCGAGCGCGCCTTCTCGTACTCGAAGCGGGAGACGTAGTTGCCGGCCGCGCGCAGCAGCTCCTGCCGGCGCACCATCTCGCCGGCGAGCGCGTCGCGCATCCGGTCGACCAGCGGCAGCTCGTCGGCCAGGTTGGTGATCACCGCGCTGGTGTGCGGCAGCGCCTCCAGCGAGGCGAAGGTCGCGCCGCCCTTGAAGTCCACCAGGACGAAGTTCAGTTCCTCCGAGGAGTGGGTCACCGCCAACGCGGCCACCACCGTACGCAGTAGCTCACTCTTGCCGGACCCGGTCGCGCCGATCACCAGACCGTGCGGGCCCATGCCCTCGTGCGCCGACTCCTTGAAGTCGAGTTCGACGACGTTGCCGTCCGGGCCGACACCGAGGGGGATGCGCAGCCGGTCGCGGTGGCCACGCGGACGCCAGGTGTTCTGCACGTCCACCGCCGCGGCGTCACCCACGCCGAGCAGGTCCGGCAGTTCCGTGCTGCGGGCCAGCGGCTCGTCGCCACCGGTCTGCTGCTGGGAGAGCCGGAAGGGGGCGATCTGACGGGCCAGCCCCTCGGCGGCCTCGGCGCTGAGCCGGTCGGGCCGACCCAGCGTCGACGACGAGCTGCCCCGAACCAGGTCGAGTGAGGTTCCGTCGCCCACGTCGAGGCAGAGCAGCCAGCGGCCGGCGTCGCGCGGCACCGTGCCGGAGAGGTCGATGACGGTGGCGCCGAGCAGCCCCGGGCCCACCAGCTGGCAGGTAGGTGAGATCTCCCCACCGTCTATCACCACGACCAGGTGTGGGGCCGTGGTCAGCGGCTTCGCCTCCGGCGCGAACCGAGGCCGACCGGCCAGCTCGGCGGTGAGCGACGCCTCGGCCTCGGCCAGGCTGGCGAAGACCAGCCGGCGCGCGCCGGCCGCGTCCGTACGACCGCTGTGGTGGGCGTGCGGCAGCCACTTCACCCAGCCCCAGGACGACTGCCGGTCGGGTGCCGCGACCACCGCGATCACCAGGTCGTCAGGTGCGTGGAAGGTCGCCAACTGCCCCAGCGCCGCCCGGGTCAGGTCGAGCACGGGCTCGCGGTCGCCGCGCAGCACCACCCGACTGAACGCGCGCACCGACAGCGCCGTCGGCAGATCGGGCACCGTCGAGTGTGCCCGGACGAAGCGGCGGAGCGCGATGGCGCTCATCGGCTCCAGGTCCTCCACCGGCTTCGTCTCCGGAGGGACGATCTCCACGGCGAGCCGCTGCGGGCCGAGGGCGATCCGGGTCTCGCCGAAGTCGTCCTCGGTGATCCGACGCTCCCAGAGTCGCCGGGACGCGGCGATCGACCAGAGCGCGTCGGGCTCCGGGTGTCGCCAGGCCATCGCCGCCCGCTGCTGCTCGGCGGCACGCCGGGTGCGCTTGCGCATCTGCGCCAGGTAGCGCATGTAGTCGCGGCGGTCGGCGTTCAGCTCGGCCTTGTCCTTGCCACCGTTGTTGGCCAGCGAACCGATCGCCATGCCGAGCATCGAGACACCGAACAGCCCACCGGCGACGTAGGTCATCATGCCGCCGCCCTTGCCCGCGTAGAGGAACGCCATGGCGCCGACCCCGCAGAACATCGGCAGGATCATGAGCAGCTGCCCCATCCCGCGGGGCGTCGGCTCGGGCAGCTCGGGAGGTGACTCCAGCAGCACCTCGCCGCGCGGTAAGGCCGGCCCCGGCTGACGCGGGAGCCGGCGGAACACCACCGTGCTCACGGCTGTCTCCTCCCCAGAAGCGGCCCTGATGACGTGCGGCCCGCGGAACACCGCCCGTGGGTGGGCATCGTACGTGCCGTCATCGTAGGTAATCTGCCGTGTGCGCGGTGGACCCGGACCGCAGCATCACAGACAGCCGATCACAGACGCACACCTGGAGGCCACAGTGGCGACGAAGACGGCGACCGGTGGTCTGAGCCGGATCACCATCGTGGCTCCGCGTACCCGGATGGATCTGGCGCTGCCGTCGGACGTGCCGCTGGCCGACCTGCTCCCCACCCTGCTGCGCTACGCCGGCGAGGACATGGCCGACGAGGGTGCGCGGCACGGCGGCTGGGCACTGTCCCGGTTGGGCGGTGCGCCCCTCGACGGTGGTCGTACCGCGGCGCAGCTCAGTGTCCGCGACGGCGAGGTGCTCTACTTCAACCCGCGGTCGGACGCCGCGCCGGAGATCGTCTTCGACGACGTGGTGGACGCGGTCGCCACCGCGACCAACCAGCGCCCCGGCGCCTGGCAGGTCGGCGCGACCCGCTCCTTCGCGGTGGTCTTCGCGGCGGCGGCGCTCGGCGCCGGCGCGTTGGCGGCCCTCTTCGCCGGCCCGCCGCACCTGCCCGGCGCGTTGGCCGCGCTGCTGGTCGCGGTGGCGCTGTTGGTGGGCGCCGCGGTGCTGTCCCGGGCCGCCGGTGACAGTGGCATCGGCGCGGTGCTGGCCCTGGTCGGCCTGGCGCACGCGGCCACCGGTGGCCTGCTGCTGCTCGCCGGCGACCGATCGCTGACCGAGCTGGCCAGTCCGCACGTCCTGCTCGCGGCAACCGCCGCGGTGGTGACCGGCGCGGTGGCCGTACTGGCGGTCGGCGACCGGTACCCCCTCTTCTTCGCCGCCATCGGGGTGGCGGCCGCGACCGGCCTGGGAGCGGTGCTCTGCCTGGTCCTCGGCCTCGACGCGGCGGCCGCCGCCGCGGTGGTCGCGGCGGTCGCGTTCGGCGTGGTGCCGGCGCTGCCGATGATGGCCTACCGGCTGGCCCGGCTGCCGGTGCCGTCGATCCCGACCGGTCCGGAGGACCTGAAGACCGACAGCGAGTCGGTGGACGGCCGGCAGGTGCTCCAGCAGAGTGAGCGCGCCGACCAGTTCCTGACCGGTCTGTTGTGGACGGTATCCCTGCTGGTGCTCGGCGCGGAACTCGTGCTGGCGCTGGACGGGCGCCTGCCCGCGGTGTTGCTGTGCCTGGTGCTGGCCCTCCTGGCGCTGCTGCGGGCCCGCCCCCTCCTGGGCCGGGCCCAGCGCACCCCGGTGCTGCTGGCCGGCACCGTGGGACTGGGCCTGGCCGCCGCGACCACCTTCGCCGGTGGGTCGCTGCCGGTCCGGCTCGGCCTGATCCTGGGCGGGCTGGTGCTGGCCGCGGTGATCAGCCTGATCTACGGTCTGACCGTCGCCGGCAAGCGCATCTCGCCGGTCTGGGGCCGCCTGCTCGACATCGCCGAGATCATGCTCATCATCTCGCTGGTGCCGCTCGCCTTCTGGGTCTGCGGCCTCTACGGCTGGATCGTCAACCTCCGGCCCTGACCGTGCCGCGCCGCCGCACCGGTCAGCGCGACCGCAGACCGGTGGAGGCGCCCAGCGCCGACGCGACCGGAGCGGTGGCGTAGACGCCCGGAGCATGCTGCCCGTCCATCGGCCGGGTCGACCCGCCCACCCGATCAGCGACCTCGCGAACCACCTTGACCAGGGCCTCGACGTGGTTGTCCATCGCCGCGACCCGCAGCAGCGGCGCCGCCACCCGACCATCCGCCGAGACGGTCACGGCCACCGTGTGCGACGGCGCCGAGGTCGCGGTGATCGCGTCCACGAGCGGGCCGAGCGGCGCGTCGGAGCGGCCCCGCAGAGCCATGCAGCGGTGCGTCCAGCCGCCGCCGCGCAAACCGTGCCAGCTCTCCGTCGGCGCCTCGGGCACCAGGTCCAGACCGGCGGCCGAGACGATCGCCGCGCGGAGTTCCTCACGGCCCAACGGGCGATGGGCCAGCCCCGCCGAGGTCAGCGCCTTGCCGAGTCGGCCGATTCCGGCGGCCACCGTCCGGTGTACGCCGGTCAGCCCGCCGCCCCGGCTCACCGCCTCGACCCGGGCGTCCCGCACGGTGAGCCGCAGCGCCACCCAGACGGTCCGGTGTGCCGCCGGCGGTGCGCCGGGTGCCGGATACCAGACCAGCGTGTGCGCGACGACCTGGGCCCGGGAGACCGGGGCGTTGAAGTCCGTGAGCACGTGCAGCGCGCGGTCCACCGCGGAGGCGTCGACCGAGCCGACCGCCGCGCCGGTGGCGGACTGCAGGGCGACGGCGGCGAACCAGCCCTGGTCGTCACGCCCGATGCCGAGCCGGGTGCCGCGGTCGGTCAGCTCGATGACGCTCAGCTCGGGGGCGAGCGCGGCCAACCGCGGGTCGGTCGCGGTGCCGCTGGCCAGCGCGGCCGAAGCGCGCTCGCCGCGCCGCCGCAGCCGTCGGCGGAGCAGCAGGTCCTCGAACCACCAGCGGCCACCTCGGCGGGCGAAGGCCGCCAGGACGACCAGCAGCGCCGCCGCGGCCGCCGCGGCGAGCACCCAGCTGGGTCCGGCGGTGGCGGCCCAGACGCCAACCAGGCACAACTCCAGCACGACGAGCTGCCCGACCAACACGGGACCGACCCGCCCACGGCCGGGCCGCTCGGCCGGGGGCGCCGGTCGGGTCGGAACGTCGACAGGGTCCGTGACCGCTCGGGCGGGTGGCGCCTGAACCTGCGTCATCGCTGACTGTCCCTCCTGCACGGTACGGCTCTGCGCCGGGTCGGTCCGGTGCCGGCCATGAGCGGTGGTCCCAAGGAACCATCGTCCGCCCCTTATCGTAGGGAAGTCCGCGACGACGCCCCGACCCTGATCGTCGCGGATCCACCCCGCCGGAGGTAAGTCATGCGGACCCGCCGCGATCAGGTGCAGGCGTACCGCTTCGTCACCCGCCGCATCGTCTCCGCCTTGCTGTCGGGCGATCCGGAGACCACCAACCTGCCGATGCGACGGCTCGGCATGGCGGTCTTCGGCAGTGTCCTCGCCGCGGCCATCGTGCTCGGTGGGGTGGGCGCCTACGGCCAGTTGACCGGTGGCGCGGCACCGCTGGACGACCAGACCCTGGTCATCGAACGGGAGACCGGCGCGACGTACGTGTTCATCGAGGGCAAGCTGCACCCGACGCTCAACTACACCTCGGCGCGCCTCATCGTGAACGACGCGAGTGCCGCGGTGCGGACGGTGTCCCAGGCGTCGCTGCGGGACCGGCCCCGCGGCGTCACCCTCGGCATCGTCGGTGCACCGGACGCCCTGCCGGACCGCAAGTCGCTGACCGGGCTGCCCTGGTCGGTCTGCGACGTACCGGACCCGGTCGACCGGCAGCGCTCCACCACCCGGCTGGTGATCGACCGTGCGCTGCCCGGCGGCACGCCGCTGGGTGACCGGGCGGTGCTGGTCTCGGTGGACGACCAGCGGTACCTGATCACCAACAACACCCGGCTCCAACTGCTCGACCCGTCCCGCACGATCACGGCGCTGCGGATGGCCGGCACCGAGCGGCTTTCGGTCGGGCAGCAACTGCTCAACTCCGTGCCGGCCGGGCCCCCGCTGCGCCGGCCGTCGCTGACCGGTGAGGGCGAGCCCAGCAGCCGCAGGGTGGGCGGGCAGTCGTACACCGTCGGTTCGGTGTTCAAAGCCGCCGGTCGGCACTACGTGCTGACCCGCGACGCCCTCGTGTCGATCAGTGAGATCACCGCTCTCCTGCTCATCAGCAACGGCGGTCGGATTACCGACATCACCCCAAATCAGGCCAGCGAGGCGTTCGAGGAGCGGCGGATCGAGGAGGAGGGGCTGCCCCCGACGATGCCCGCCCTCTACCCGGCCCAGCCCGGTCAGACGACGCTGTGCGCGACGTACCGGAAGGGCAGCGCGGGCGGCCCGCCGACCACCACCCTGGAGGTCTTCGACCGGGTTCCGGCCGAGCTGACCGAGAGCGACCCGGGCCTGGTGCCGGTGCGCCAGACCAGGCGCGACGGCGTACGCACCGCCGAGGCGGTGCTGCTGCCCGGCGGCAAGGGTGTCATCGCGCAGGCCTCGCCCGGCGCCGGGACCAGCGGGTCCGGTGCCGCCGGGTCGACGATCTACCTGATCAGCCCGCAGGGCATCCGGTATCCGCTCGGCTCGGCGGAGACCCTGGAGGTGCTCGGCTACGGCGGGGTCACGCCGCTGGCGGTGCCCGGTTCGCTGCTCGCACTGATCCCGACCGGGCCGACTCTGAACCGCGAGGACGCGTTGGCCGTCTTCGCTCCGGAGGGACCGGCGCCGGCCGCACCGCCGTCGGCCGCGCCGAGGTCAGGCTCGCCATCGGCGGCGCCGCCCTCGGGCTCGCCGTCCGCCGCGCCACCGTCGGGGTCGTCGTCCGCCGCGCCGCCGTCGGGGTCGACACCGTCGACTCCGGCCAGTGGCGCCCCGTCGAGTGGCGGGGCCGGCGGCGGAAGGCCTGTGGAATCGACCGACGCCGACGGCTGAGCCCGTTCGGCGGGTCGCCCGGAGTCGCACGGGTGGACTAACCTGGATGTCGCTGACGGTTGTCAACCAGAACGACGGGGATGTTGCCATGGCCGGGCGTACGGAAGTCGACCTGTTGTCCCTTGAGGACTTCCACGAGCACCTGGCGTCTCGGTTGAGCCAGGCCGAGTCGGTGCTGCGCAAGCTCAACACCGAGATGCAGTGCCGTCCTCCGGCGCTGGGCTCGTTCCTCGACGCCACCGACAACGCGCGTCGCTACAGCGACGTCCACCAGTCCTATGTCAAGCAGGCCGAACGGATCCGGCAGGCGGTGCTGGCGGCACAGCAGGCGACCAGCACGATCCTGAGCAACTACCGCACCGCCGAGGCGCGCAACGCGGCCAACGCCGACGATGTCACCGCCGCGCTGACCCCGGTCGACCGGGCGTTGCAGCCGAAGGAGGACGGGCGTGTCTGAATACACCCAGCGGTACCAGGGCAGCAGCCACCAGGAGTTGTACGACGGCCTGATGGCGGGCAAGCCGGAGCAGATCGAGGGCGTGGCCACCCAGTGGGCCGAGCTCAAGGGCATCCTCGACGGCCTCGGCCGGGAGTTGAGCGGCGACCTCGACAAGCTCGGCAACACCTGGACGGGTTCGGCAGGTCGGGAATTCCACCGGCGACTCAGCCTGATCGTCGCCCACACCGACGCGTTGGGCGAGGGGATGGCCGGCATCAAGCAGGGGTTGACCATGATGGCCGACCACCTGCGCGCCGCCCACAAGCAGGCCGAGAGCCCGGAGGAGACCGACGACAACGACAAGGCGATCGGCGGTGCGATCAAGGGTGGCGCGGCCTTCGGTCTGACCGGTCTGATCGTCGGGGGCATCGCGGGTCACCAGCAGGACAAGGCCGAGCAGGAGAAGGCTCACCAGCGGATGGTGAACCTGGTGGCCGACCTGGCCAGCAGTTACGACATCTCCGCCTACGACCGGGTGGTCGACCCGCCGCCGCCCGATCCGGACACTCCGAGCACCACCAGCAAGGATTCGACGACGCCACAGAGTGTCTCGGCCATCGCCAGGGTGTCCGGCGGCCCCACCACCGGCACCGACACCGGGCGTACGGGTGACGCGACCATCTCGACGCCCGACCGCGTCGCCCAACTGCCGGACGGCGGCTCGAACCCGGACGAGGTCGGCTCGGGCACCGGTGGCAACCCGGCTGTCGTCACCGGCCCGACCGGCACGGGCAGCGACCCCGCCGACAGCGGCACCTCCCTCGCCGGAGCGGACCCGCTGGTCGGCGGCGCACTGCTCGGCGGGGGTGCCGCCGGGCTGGTCGGTCTGTCCGGGCCGGGCGGCGTGCCCGCCGGGTCGAGCACCGGCCCCGGCCTGCTCTACGGGGCACCGGGCGGAGCACCGGCCGGCGGGGTGTTGCGCAGCGGCGCGCTCGCGGGCTCGGGCAACGCGGCCCCCACCTCGGCTCGACCGACCGCTGCCGGTACGGCACCGGCGGAGAGCCGCGCTGCCAGCGGGGTCGGGCGCAGCATCGACGGCCAGCGCGGTGGAAGCGGCGGGCGCGCGGCCGTGGCCGGTGGCAACGCCCGACCGGGGTCCGGCGGCCGTCCCGGTGTGCTCGGCGGGCGCGGTGCAGCACAGGACGACGACTCCGACGAGCGGCTGACCTGGTTGACCGAGGACGAGATGGTGTGGCAGGGCGACGAGAGGCCCGCACCCCCGGTGCTCGGCACCGGCGACTGACCACTGTCCGTCGCCGACGAGCCCGCACCACCGGCGGTGTCACAGAGAGGATGCGCGGTGCCCCCGATCGGACATGGTCCGGCCGGGGCACCGCCGTTTCCGGTCTATCGACCTGGGGCGTCCACTGTGCGCATGGTGGTGGCGGTCACGCCAGCGCGGTCCGTCGCCGTGCTGCGGTACGCCAGGACGGGCGATAGGTTGGTCGGGTGTCGTCCGCAGCGTCTGTCCGCCCAGCCCGGTGGGCTGTGCTGCGGTCGCTGCGGGAACTGACCCGTCTGGCGGTCACCGCGCTGGTGCTCGCGGTCGGCCTCGGTGCCGCCCTCGCCGCGACCCCACCGCCCGCCCCCACGCAGCTGCGGCCAAGTGCCGTGAGCAGCCGAGTGGCAAGTGTTCGCCCCGACGCCGGCCCGGCCATCGAGCGGGCCGACCAGCCCGCTGTCGCCTCGCCGGCTGGCACGCTCGACACCGCCACGGCGACCGGTCCGGTCGCGGCGGGCCTGGCGCACGTGCCGGGCATCGATCCCGGCCGTGGCACTCCGGCGCGACGCGGCCCGCCCGCCCGCTGAGCCAGGCCCGGCGATTCCCGGGGCCCGATCCCGGCTGATCCTTCCGCACGGCACCTGAGTTCGCCGTCGACGGAACGACCCCGCCACCGGGCCGACCGGCACTGCCGCGCCCTCCTGCCGCCCGTCGATACCCGCCTTCGACCGCGAGGTGCTGATCATGCAAACCATCCTCTCCGCCGTCCTGCCAGACCTCTCCCGGGCCGCCGTCATCTGGCTGAGCCTGCTCGGGGTGGTCGCCGTCGCCGTCTCCGCTCTCCTGCTGCGGCCCGGCCGACTCCGCCTCGACCCCGGCGCCCGGATCCGCCGCGCGGCCATGCCGAGCCAACTCGAGCAGGCGCAGGAGGAACGGGAGCAGAGCCGCTACGCGCAGGAGGTCGCGGTGGCCGCCGAGCGGGCGACCACCACCGTCCGCCGCCGCCGGGCGGAGTGGGTGGCCGCGCAGGAGGCCGTCGAGGCGGCCTGGCTGGCGTACGAGGCGGCCGAGGCTGGCGTACGGCGGCTCGACGCGGCGGCCGCGATGCCGCTGCCGCACACCGCACGGACCCCTGCCGAGTACGCGGACCGCGAGCGCTACCTGCACCGGGCGGCCCTGGATGCGTACTGGCGTCGGGAGCTGTCGGTGGAGCAGCTCAGTGACGTCTTCGCCCACCGCGACGGCTGGGACCCGCGACTGCACCCGGTCGAGCAGGAGCTCGTGCTCCAGCGGGCGATCCGGGACAATCTGGCGGCCAGGCACACCGCGGCCCGGGAGCGGGAGCAGGCCGCGTGGCGGGCGGCGGAGTTGGCGGTGGCCGCGGCTCGCAGTCTGCGCGAGGAGGCGCACGCCGCGACCGGGCGACGTGTCGCCGAGTCGGCGTCGGTGCTGCCGCTGAGCGAGGTTGCCCGACCGTTGGGCGCGCAGACCCGGGAGAACGTCGAACAGACCCGGGAGAACAAGGTGACCGCTCGCGGCCGGGCGACGGTGCCCGCGTTCTGAGCCGCGCGGGGTCGGGTGGGTTAGCGTGACCGCATGTCCCGACAGGCGTGGGTTCTCGTGGTGATCGCCGGCATCCTGGCGCTGGCCACACTGGTCGGTGCCGTGGTGCTGGCGGTGCGGGTGGTGCGTACGCGGCGGCTGCTGACCGGCCTCGGCGCGGGCGGCAAGGTCGCCTTCTACGGGGCGCTGATCTACACGATCTTCCCGGTCGACGTGCTGCCGGACCCGATCTACCTGGACGACATGGGAGTCTTGGCCGCTGCGCTGATCTACCTGACCCGGCTGGTGCACCAACGTCGGGCGGCGGGTCGCCAACTTCCCGATCAGCCGGACGCCCCGCCGGATCGGGACCGGGTGCGCCGCCGCGTGCCATGATCGAGGTCGGTTCGGCGGACAGGGGACGGGCATGGCGGGCGATCATCGGTTGGATGTGCACGATGAGCGTGTTGTCGCTTTCTGCGCAGAACGTCACCTCGCGACGCTGACCACCCTGCGGGCGGACGGCACCCCGCACGTCGTACCGGTGGGGGTGACTCTCGACCCGGCGGCCGGACTGGCCCGGGTCATCACCTCGGGCGCGTCCCGCAAGGCCCGTCAGGTGGCGGCGGCCGGCGCGGCGGGGGCGGCGGTGGCCGTGTGCCACGTGGATGGCCGGCGCTGGTTGACCATAGAGGGTCGCGCGGTGCTGCGGTCGGATCCGGCCGCCGTGGCCGAGGCGGAGCGGCGGTACGCCGAGCGGTATCGGACACCACGCCCGAATCCGGAGCGGGTGGTCATCGAGATCACCGTGACCAGGCTGCTGGGAAGCCTCTGAGCCGACCGCGTGTCCCCGCTGACCGGTTAGGCCACGCAGGGGCGCCCCCGGTGCCCGCGGCCAGCGGAATTCTCGGCGGAGCAGAGCGGTTACGCCCTCGGTACGCCCAGGGCCGAGACCACCGATGGTCGGCCCCCGTGTTGCGCCGAGCGCCATTCCCGGTGCTGCCGCCCTCCGCTGGTCGGAGGCGCCAACCCCCGAACGGAGACTCGACCATGAACCCGATCGTCCAGAAGAGCGGCCCGTCCGTCGTCGGCCTGCTGGTCGCCGGCGGTTGCGCCCTCGGCCCGGCGGTCGCCGCGCAGGCCGCCCCGGTGCAGGCCGCCACGGCCTCGTCGAGCCAGAACGACCGGCACGCCGAACGGATCCTCGGCGTCGACTACCAGGCCCAGCCGAACTTCTACTACTGCGGCCCCGCCGCGACCCGGATCGCGCTGTCCGCCCAGGGCAAGGCGCTCTCCCAGGACGAGGTGGCCCAACTGCTCGGCACCACCGAGGCGGGTACCCCGTCGGCCCTGGACACCACCCGGGTGCTGAACCAACTGACCGGCGGCAAGTACCGGACCACCGAGATCCGTGATTCGGTGGCCCGCCCCGACCAGGTCGAGCAGCTGCGCCGTGACGTGCTGGCCGCGGTGGACGCCGGTCGCCCGGTGGTGGCCAACATCAAGGGCACGACCGTGGACACCGACGGCAACCCGCACTCGTACGAGGGCGGTCACTACCTGACCCTCGTCGGCTACCGCGACGGCGGTGACACGATCCGGGTCGCCGACCCGGCCGACCCGTCGTTGGGCGAGTACTGGATGAGCCTGCCCAAGGTCGCCAACTGGATCGCCGAGCGCGGCTACTCCTCCTGATCCTGACGGTTCACCGGGCCGGCCTCTCCCGTGCGGGGAGGCCGGCCCGTCCCTCGTTACGGGCCCGGGCGGCGAGGTGGCCGCGCCGACGGGCTCGGGCGGCTCGCGTCGGTCGCGCCCGATGCAGTTGTCGTCGGACCGGCGGGTGGATCTCCGCCTCACCGGCACCCGCCGCCCGGCGCACGATCCGGTTGGCCTCGTCGGGTTCACAGCCGGTTGCCCGGAGCAGGTCGCTGGCCGCGGTTCGCAGGTCGGTCACCAGGGACTCACCGAACGAGCGGACCCCGCTCGCCGCAGCCCTCCCGGCCAGGTGCGCACACTCCTCAACCAACCGGCGGGTGCGCCGGGGGTCGTCACCGACCTTGCACTCCGTCCGCATCTCCGCCACCGCTTGGCCCAACCGAGCCATAGCGTCCGGCAGCTCCGGCGGGATCGGCTCGTCGTACTGCAGGGCCGTCGACGACCAGCGGGCCAGGCCCCGGCTGTCCAGCAGTAACCGCTCCAAGTGGTCGGCGCTGCGGGCGTACCTGTGGTATTGCTGTCGGCGGTGCCAGCGCACCGGAGCGATCGTCACCACCTCCTCCGCGCCGCTCAGCGCATCGTGCAACCGACCCAGATCGCCCTCGGTGCCCCGGAGCCGCTCCAGGACTTTCAGGGTCCGGTCGCCGTCGCGCTCCCGCATCGCCCCCGCCAGCTCGCCGAGCTGCTCGCAGAGGATCGCGAAGATCGGGGCTGCGGCCCGGTCCAGCACTCGCAGCGGGTTGATCGGCAGCAGCAGCGCGACCACCGCCAGGCCGACCGCCCCGCCGACGAGCGCGTCGAAGATCCGGGGCAACTCCAGGCCACGTTCCATCGGGGCAAGCGTGGCGATCAGCACGGCGGTACCGCCGGCCTGACCGACCAGCGCACCGCCCCTTCCGGCCACCAGCAACGCGGCGGCGATGGCCAGCGCGACCACCGCGCCGGTCTGCCACGGGCCCGAGCCGAGCAGGAAGCGCAGCGTGTCGCCGATGATGATGCCCAGGGCCACGCCGGCCAACAGTTCGAAGGTACGCCGAGCCCGCTGCCCGATGGCGGTGGCGATCGTACCGACGGCGGCGGCGGGGGCGAAGACGTGCGCTCCGGGGCCGAGCAGGTTCTTGGCGAGCAGGGCGGCGATCGCCGCGGCCAATCCGGCCTGGATGGAGATCACCAGGGTGACCTCCCACTGCCGGGCCCGGATCCGGCCGGCCTGCCCACCACGGTGCCGCACCCGCCGAACGGTCCGCTCGGCGGTCTCGTCGAGCCGCGACTGACCGCGGTCGGCGGCTGGGCGGTCGTCGGCCATGGCGGCGGTTACCCCGGCGACGGCGGAGCAATCGTGGCAGGCTCCGCACCACCTTCACCGTAGGCACCATGGGCCGCTTCCAACACATCGTCAACCGTAGGTTTGTGCAGCCCCGTGGGGGTACCAGAGCCGCACACCTCCCACCGATCCGCAACCGGTAAGGGGCCGTGACATGACCAATCCACCGACCACCGACGACCACGATGTCATCGACATCCTGGTCTCGGATCATCGTGAGATCGAGACAGTCCTCGTCGAGTTGGCGACCCGGCAGGGCACCCCCGAGCACCGCCGACGCCTCGCCGACGTGGTGATCGCCGAACTCGTCCGTCACTCGGTGGCCGAGGAGGCGTACGTGTATCCGGTCACCCGCAAGGTGCTGCCCGACGGCGACGAGATCGCCGACCGCGAGATCGCGGAGCACGCCGACGCCGAACGGACCATGAAGGAGCTGGAGTCCGCCGACCCGTCCGACCCCCGCTTCGACGAGCTGCTGGCTCAGTTGACCAGCACCGTCCGACACCACGTGGCGGAGGAGGAGAAGGAGCTCTTTCCCCGGCTGCGCGCGGCGACGGCCCGGGAGGAGCTGGTCGAGATTGCCGGGAGGGTGACGGCGATCAAGGAGATCGGGCCGACCCGGCCACATCCGGGGATCCCGGAGCACCCGCCGGCGAACAAGCTGCTCGCCCCCGGCATCGGTCTGGTCGACCGGCTGCGCGACGCGTTGAGCGGCCGGCCCACCTCAATGGACGAGCTACGCGACAAGCACCAACACTGACGGCGCACCATCCGGACCGGGCACTCCCGGGTCGCCGACGGATCGGCGGCCCGGGAGGCGCGTGACGGGTCAGCGAACCTGGTCGCCCTCACCGGTGCGCGCCTGGGCCTGGTCCACGCCCTTGTCGATCTGGTCGCCGTACTTGCCGCCGGTGCGCTTGTCGGCCATGTCGCCGGCCTTCTCCGCACCCTGGTCGACCTGCTTGTCATGCTTGTCCGCGAAGTCCTTGGCCTTGTCCATGAAGTCACCCACGGCGTTCCTCCTCAGTCCGGTCCGTCCCCTTCGCGTTCCCTCGGCCCGACCGCGCAAACGCCGTCGTTCCGGATGCGATTCGCGAACACCCACCCGCGTCCCCCCGACCGACGTACGATCCGCGCGGGTGACGGCCGGCGATTCGGGTGTCGCGGCACGACCGACCGGGTACCGACCTCGTCGACATCGAGGAGGACCGACATGGCCGCAGAGGAACCCGGACCGACAGGCGCCCCCGGGCCGCGCCAGACCTGGGCGGCGCTGCCCTGGCTGGTCCGAACCGCGGTGTTATGGAGCGCCTGCCTGGTGGTGATCGCCGCGGGGCTCTACCTGCTCGGCCGGATCGCCGTCCTGTTGGCGCCGCTGGCCATCGCGCTGGCCGCCACCATCTTCCTCACCGCGCTGCTCGACCCGGTGCTGCTTCTGCTGCGCCGGTTGCGCCTGCCGGCGGCGCTGGCCGCGCTCTGCACCGTACTGCTGCTGCTCGGCATCCTGGTCGGCGTCGGCGCCCTGGTGTGGAACCTGACCGCCAGCCAGTTCGACCAGCTCAGCCAGGAGCTGACCCAGGGGGTCGAACGCAGCCGGGACTTCGTGACGTCCACGCTGCCGGTCACCGAGGCACAGCTGGACCGGCTGGTCGACCAGGCCCGGGACGGGCTCAGTGGTAGCTCCCCGGACCCGGTGGCCGGCGCCCGCACCGCCACCGAGGTGTTCGGCTCCGCGCTGCTGGCCCTGGTGCTGCTCTTCTTCCTGCTCAAGGATGGGCGGTCGATGTGGCACTGGGTGCTGTCGCGGGTGTCCGGCCCGAACCAGCCCGTGCTGGCCGAGGCCGGCCGTGCCGGTTGGCGGACGTTGGGCGCGTACAGCCGGGGCACCATGTTCATCGCCGCGATCGACGCCCTGGGCATCGGGCTGGCTCTCGTGGTGCTGCGGGTGCCACTCGCCCTGCCGCTGGCGTTGATCACGTTCCTTGGCGGGTTCGTGCCGATCATCGGGGCGACGGTGGCCGGCGCGGTGGCGGTGCTGGTGGCGCTGGCCGCGAACGGTCCCACCACCGCGCTGCTCACCCTCGCGGCGGTGATCGCCGTCCAGCAGATCGAGGGCAACCTGCTGGAGCCGCTGGTCATGAAACGGCAGGTCCGACTGCATCCGGCGGTGATCCTGGTGGCGGTCACCGCGGGCACGCTGATCGCGGGCATCGCTGGCGCCTTCGTCAGCGTCCCGATCACCGCCGTCCTCTGGCGCGTCATCGACACCGTCCAACAACGCCGCGCGTCCTCGGCCCTGCTACCCGCGGACTGATCACCGGCTGAGGTGCGTGGTGAACCAGGTGCCGGCCTGGTCGGCGACCTGTTCGAGGGTGCCAGGCTCCTCGAAGAGATGGGTGGCGCCGGGGATCACCCGCAGCTCGCCGACCTCCCCCAACTCGGCCAGCGCCCGCTCGTTGAGCGTGATCACCTCTTCGTCCAGCCCGCCCACCAGGAGCAACGTGGGGGTACGCACCTGGGCCAGCGCGTTCCCGGCCAGGTCCGGCCGACCACCCCGGCTGACCACCGCACCCAGCCGATCGGCGCGGGATGCCGCCGCGACCAGGGCAGCGGCAGCGCCCGTGCTGGCTCCGAACAGGCCGATCGGCATGTCACCGGCAGGACGCTCGGCGGCCAGCCAGTCGACGATCCCGGCCAGCCGACTGGCCAGCAGCCCGATGTCGAAGCGCAGTTCGGCGGTTCGCGCGTCCACCTCGTCCTCGGCCGGGGTGAGCAGGTCCGCCAGCACCGTGCCGAGCCCACGGTCGTTGAGCGTGCGGGCCACCGCCATGTTGCGCGGGCTGTGCCGGGAACTGCCGCTGCCGTGCGCGAACAGCACCACGCCGACCGGTTGGGCGGGCAGCGTCAGGTCGGCGGGGAGCTGGGCGTCCCCGATCGGAATAGTCACGCTGCGCTGCTCGTCCATCCCCCACCTCCGCGTGCTCGCCGATGGCCCGGGTACCCCGGCCGCCGCCCGACACGCCCGCCGGGGCGGCGTCATCCCGGGGCGTGGGTACGGCGCCGGGCCGCGTTTGCCCGATATTGCGTCGGGTACGCGACGAGCGACCGCAGACCGTGTCGGCGCAACCGCGCCCCGACGGATCGCGAGGATCGCCATGGCCAAGCAGCAGATTTCCCGGCAGCAGCAGCTCACCGAGCAGTCTCAGCGCGAACAGGATGCCGAGCGCAACCAGGACGTCGGGGACCAGGATTTCGGGGACCAGGCAGCCTCGGCCCGGCTGCCCGACGATCCGAAGGCGGCGACGCCCCGGGACGCGATCGGGCGTCCGTCGACCGGCGAGCCGGTCTGATTGACAACACCGGCGAGCCGGTCTGACTGACAGGGACCGGCGAGCCGGTCTGACTGACAGGGACCGGTGAGCCGGTCTGACCCACCGGCATGGGCGGGCGGGGCGGGAACACTCCCACCCCGCCCGTCACTGTTCGCGTTCGGGCAACCGCAGCAGCGGAGACCGGCCCGGTGGCTGCTCGGGCGGAGGAGCGGACGGCTCGGCCGGCGGCACCGGCACCGTCACCGGCTCGTCGCAGGTCACCCGCAGCAGCTGGTCGTGGTGGCGCAGCTCCACCACGTCGTCCGGGCCGCCGTGGCGCAGCGAGTAGGTCGTCTGGTGCGGCCGGACATCCACCCGCAGCGCCAACCCCCGCCACTGGAGCGAGAACTCCAACCGACTGAGGCGGCTGGAGAGCCGGGGGGCGAAGGACAGCTCGCCGTCGTGGTCCCGCAGGCCGCCGAACCCGCTGACCAGGGCGAGCCACGCGCCGGCCAACGACGCCATGTGTACGCCGTCGCGGGTGTTCTCGTTGAGGTCGTGCAGGTCCATGAGCGCTGCCTCACGCAGGTAGGTGTGCGCGAGTTCCGGGTGGCCCACCTCGGCGGCGAGCACCGACTGGGTGCAGGCCGACAACGACGAGTCGCGCACGGTGCGGCGCTCGTAGTAGAGGAAGTTGCGGACCTTCTCCTCCGGAGTGAAGGCGTCCCCCCGCCAGTGCATGGCGAGGACCAGGTCGGCCTGCTTCACCACCTGCTTGCGGTACAGCTCGAAGTACGGGTAGTGCAGCAGCAGCGGGTACTTCTCCGCCGGCGTGTGGGTGAAGTCCCACTCCTGGAGCCGGGTGAAGCCCTCCACCTGCTGGTGGACGTCGAGCTCCTCGTCGTACGGCACGTGCATGGAGGTGGCGGCGTCCCGCCAGCTCGCGGCCTCCTCGTCGGTGACCCCGAGGTGGAACGCCTCGTCCCGGTAGCGCATGACCACGTCGGCGGCGGCGAGCAGGTTCCGCTGCGCCATCAGGTTGGTGTAGACGTTGTCGTTCTTCACGGCGGTGTACTCGTCCGGGCCGGTGACACCATCGATGTGGAACTGCCCGTGCCGGTCGTGGTGGCCGATCGAGCGCCACAGCCGGGCGGTCTCCACCAGCAGCTCCAGCCCGATCTCCCGCTCCAACTGGGTGTCCCCGGTGACCATCACGTAGCGGCGTACGGCGTCGGCGATGTCGGCGGCGATGTGGAAGGCCGCCGTGCCGGCCGGCCAGTATCCGGACGACTCGGGGCCCTCGATGGTCCGCCAGGGGAAGGCGGCGCCCCGGAGGTTGAGCGTCTCGGCACGCTCCCGCGCCGAGTCAAGCGTGCTGTGCCGCCACTGCAACGCGCTGCGCACCGCGCTCGGCTGGGTGTACGTGAGCACCGGCAGGACGAACATCTCGGTGTCCCAGAAGGCGTGACCGTCGTATCCGGGGCCGGTCAGCCCCTTCGCCGAGATCGGCCGCTGCTCGGCCCGCGCGCCGGCCTGCAACACGTGGAAGAGACCGAACCGGACCGCCTGCTGCACCTCCGGGTCGCCCTCGACCAGCACGTCGGAGGCATCCCAGAACGCGTCGAGGTAGTTGCGCTGCTCCCGGTGGAGCCCGTCCCACCCGTCGAGCCGGGCGCCGGCCAGTGCCGCGCCGACCTGGTCGCGCAGCGCCGGCAGGGACCGGCGGCTCGACCAGCTGTACGTCAGATACTTGATCACCCGCAGCTTCTCGCCGGGCTTGAGCACGCAGGCGATGGTGGTACGCACCCAGTCCTGGTATCCCTCGGACTCGATGGTGGTGTGGTCCGGGCCGTGCACCTCGTGCTCCATGGCGGCGGCGACCCGCAGGCCGGAGACCTTGGTGCGGTGGATCAGCTGCCCGCCGTCGGGGGTGGTCAGCTCCTCCTCTGCCTGCAGCGGCGACTCCAGCACCGCCGCGACCCGGGGATCCTTGCTCTGCGCGGGCAGCGACTCGTTGGCCACCAACTCGGACTGCACGATCAGCCGCAGCGGGCCGTCGACGGCCTCCACCTCGTAGCTGATGGCGGCCACGGACCGCTGGGTGAACGAGACGAGACGGGTGCTGCGGACCTTGACCTCCCGGCCGGCGGGCGAGCGCCAGTGCAGCTCCCGGTGCAGGGTGCCGGCCCGCAGGTCGAGGACCCGCTCGTGCGCGAACAGTTCTCCGTACCGCACGTCGAGCGGTTCGTCGTCGACCAGCAGCCGGAGCAGTTTGCCGTTGGTGACGTTGACGATGGTCTGCCCGGACTCGGGGAAGCCGTAGCCCGCTTCCGCGTACGGCAGCGGACGCAGTTCGTAGAACGAGTTGAGGTAGGTGCCGGGCAGGCCGTGCGGCTCGCCCTCGTCGAGGTTGCCCCGCAGGCCGACGTGCCCGTTGGAGAGCGCGAAGACCGACTCCGACTGGGCCAGCACGTCCATGTCCAGCCGGGTCTCGCGGACGTGCCACGGCTCGACCGGATAGGCGCGCTCCCGAATCATCCGGAGCCTCGTTCGGCGGCGAGCGGGTCGGGCGTGGTGCGGGTCGGCGCCGGCGGGTCGGCGTCGTCGAGCAGGTCGGCCAGGTCCGTCACCACGATGTCGGCGCCGTGGGCGAGCAACTCGTCGGCCTGCCCGACCCGATCGACGCCGACCACGTAGCCGAAGCCACCGGCGCGGCCGGCGGCCACCCCGGAGAGCGCGTCCTCGAAGACGGCGGCCTGCGTCGGGTCGACACCGAGCAGCGTGGCCCCGGCGAGGAAGGTGTCGGGGTGTGGTTTGCCGCGCAGCCCCTGCGCCCGGGCGACCAGCCCGTCCACCCGGGCCTCCAGCAACGGCTCGAACCCGGCGGCCGCGACCACCTCGCCCCCGTTCGCGCTGGCGGTGACCACGGCTCGGCGGAGCCCGGCGGCGGTCGCCGCCCTCAAATACCGCACCGAGCCCGGGTAGACCTCGACACCGGCGGTACGCAGCCGGTGCAACAGCAGGACGTTCTTGCGGTTGCCCAGACCGTTGACGGTCTCGGCCTCCGGCGGGTCGTCCGGGCTGCCCTCGGGCAGCACGATTCCCCGGGAGGCGAGGAACGTCCGGACTCCGTCGGCCCGGGGCCGGCCGTCGACGTAGCGGTTGTAGTCCGGACCCGGATCGAACGGTTGGAACGGCTCGCCGGAGGCCGTGGCGCGCTGGCGGAGGAACTCGTCGAACGTCTGCGTCCAGGCGGCGTTGTGTACGCGGGCGGTCTGCGTCAGCACACCGTCCAGATCGAAGAGACAGGCGGTCACGTGAGCAGGTAGGCCCAGCACGGTACGAATCTATCCACCCTGCTGGGCCCGCAAACCCGTTTCCGCCGCCCTGGGGTGTTTCAGTTCGGTCGCAGCGTCCAGATCACGGTCATTTCCGCGGTCTGCTTGCCGCCCTCGGTGGCGATCTCCACCGCGACCGGGAACTCCGGGCGCCGACCGGCCGCCAACTCCTCGATCACCTCGACCGCCGGCCGGCCGAGTCGCGCGGTGGCCAGCACCGGACCCATGGCGAGTTTCCGGTAGGCGATCTCGGCCCGGACGGCCAACGGCACGGCACGGTCGAGCAGCTGCCCGAAGGCGGCCAGCACGACCGCGCCGGAGGCCGTCTCGCCGAGGGTGAACATCGCGCCGGCGTGCGGCCCGCCGATGTGGTTGTGGGTGGCCGGCGAGTCGGGCAGCCGGACGACTGCTCGCACGCCGCCCTCCGCCTCGGGCGCCACCTCGACGAACTCGATACCGAGCGTACGAGCGAACGGCACCGCTTCCAGCATGCCGGCCGCCACCTGGCGGGAGTCGATAGTCATGGCCTGACGTTACTCACCGGTAACCAGGCCGGCAACCAGCGACTCTCGCCCACCGGGCCGGCTCAGAGGTTGGCGATGGTGCGCAGGATCTCCGCGTAGAAGTTGCCGTCGATGCTGCGGAAGAAGGCGAAGTCCTGGCCCGGGTCACCGAAGAACGGCCGCAGCGTCCAGGCCAGTTGGGTGCCGACGAAACCGAAGAGCAGGATCCAGATGTAGAGCAGGGTCATGCTGGCCGGCCGCTGCGTCGGCTCGCCGCGTCGGACCGGCGGGCTGTTCCACGGGCGTTGCGCCACGTAGCCGGGCGGAAGCGTGCCGGGCGGGAACGAGGCACCAGCCGGCTGCCCGGCCCACTGCGTCGGAACCTGAGCCGGCGCGGTGGCCACGGCACCGTTCGGAGTCGGCTCGGCCACCGCGGCCCCGGCCGGCACGGCGGCCGGTTCGGCACTCGGACCGGCGACCGGCGCGGCGGCCGGCGTCGCCCCGACGGGCACCGCGGCCGGCACGGCCTGGACCGGCGCCGGGGCGCTGGCCTGTTCGTCGACCTTGGCGGTGGCGGCCTCCGGCGCGAGCAGGCCGTGGTCGTTGAGCACCTGCATCCCGCTGGTCAGGAAGCGCAACCCGACAAGCGCCGACAGGGTCAGGATCGCCACGTTGAGCAGCTTGAAGAACCCGTAGTCGTTGGCGGTGATCAGGAAGAAGAGGCTGATCGGCGCGAACGCCACCGCGAGCATCGAGGTGACCGTGATCGCCACCATCACCAGCGCCAACGACTGCCGCACCGAGAGCCGGGCGCCGAAGACCAGGTTGAACAGGTAGAGCGTGGGCAGGCAGATGGCCAGGGTGACCAGGAACAGCAGTGGCAGCTTGAGCGCCGAGGTCAGCGCCATCAGCGGGCTGTGGAAGAAGCCCAGCACCGCCCCGTAGCAGGCCAACGCGATGGCGGAGCTGGTCAGCATCCGCCCGGTCAGGACGTTGAGGTCACGCTCGGCCACGATCTGCTGCCAGATGCTCTCGCGATCCCGCAGGATGCGCTCGATGACGAGCGGGCTGGGACGGTCACCCGACACGGGTGCACCCCTCTCGGTGGTCACTCATTCACAGTGGACTGGTGGGCAGACGGTAGGGCACCGGATGGCGGGCCCGCCACCCCGCTCCGGCACGTCGTCAGCGCCAACCCACGTCGATCCGGTCTCCACGCTCGTCGAAGAAGTGCAGCGCGTCCATCCGCACCGAGACGGCGAGCGGGTGACCGGCGCTGACCGCCGGGTACGGCGCCAGCCGCACCGCCAGCTCCGCCGGGCGTCGGTGGTGCCGTCCCGGGTCGGGGAGCACGCTGGTCTGGACGCCACTGGGGGTGTCCTGCGCCTCGACCGGCTTGCCGGTGAGCCGCTGCATCACCGAACCGAACCGGCGCAGGCCGCGCTGGCCGACCGGCGGCGTCTCCTGCGGCGCGCCCATCTCGTCGACCACGATCGCGGTCGCGCCGATGTCGAGGAACGCCAACGACTCGTGCCCGTGATGCTCCAGGTAGCGGATCCGCCCGCGCAGCACGTCGCCCGGGCTGTCCGGTGCGACCGGGGTGAGCGCCTCGGCCCGCATGCCGACCACGATCCGCTCACCGTGGTAGTGCGCCACCGCCCGACTGCGGATGTCGTTCCAGGGCAGGTAGAGCGACTGGTCACCGAGGTTGAGCGTGACGTACCGGTCGAGGTGGACGTAGACCGACGCCTCCAGCAGGTTCATCCGTGGGCTGCCCAGGAACGCCGCCACGTAGAGCGTCGCCGGTCGGCCGTACACCTGGGTCGGTGTGCCCACGTCCTGGAGCACGCCGCGGCGCATGATGGCCACCCGGTCGGCCATGGTGAGCGCCTCGGCCTGGTCGTGCGTGACGTAGACGGTGGTGACGCCCAGCTCGCGGGTCAGGCCCGAGATCTCGGCGCGCAGCTCGGCTCGGAGCCCGCTGTCGAGGTTGGACAGCGGTTCGTCCATGAGGAACAGGCCCGGTCGACGGACGATCGCGCGGCCCATCGCCACCCGCTGCCGCTGCCCGCCGGAGAGCTGACCCGGCTTGCGGGCCAGCACGTCACCGATGCCCAGCGCGCTCGCCACGTCACTGACCCGCTCACCTCTCGGCTCGGGCTCGATCCCGGCCAGCCGCAGCGGAAACGCGATGTTGTCGCCAACGGTCATGTGTGGGTAGAGGGCGAAGTCCTGGAAGACCATGGCGATCTTGCGGTCCCGTGGGGGGAGGTCGTTCGCCAACTCCCCGTCGAGCATGACCGCGCCGGTGGACGGCTCCTCCAGCCCGGCGATCATTCGCAGCACCGTCGACTTGCCGCACCCGGACGGCCCAAGCAGCACCATGAACTCGCCGTCGTTCACATCGAGGTTGATGCTGTCGACGGCCACCGTGCCATCCCGAAAAACCTTGGTCACATCCTTGAGCGTGACGGTGCTCACCGTCTTCCCCCCCAGCGCGTCGACCGGACCCCACAAGACTGTGACCAGGATCATGGGTCTAGGACATCGGGTAAACGTCTCATGTTCGATCGATGACACTGCTATTACACGACAGAAGGCCCGATCAGCAGCGCGTGGACCGCTCGACCGGCTCCCCGAGGAACACCTGGCGCACCACCCGCTCCGCCGCCCGCCCGTCGTCCAACGTGCAGAACCGGGCCCGGAAATGCTCACGGGCCTTGGCCGCCGCGTCCGAACGCGCCGCGTCGGTACGGAACAGGTCGAGCAGGTCGGCGAAAGTGGAGGCTACCGCGCCCGGCGGTTCGGCCGTCACGTCGAAGTAGACCCCCCGGGCCAGCCGGTACGCCTCCCAGTCCGGGGTGTAGAGCACGATCGGCCGGTCCAGCACCGCGTAGTCGAACATGGCCGACGAGTAGTCGGTGACCAGCACGTCCGCCACCAGGTACAGGTCCTCCACCCGCTGGTGGCCGCTGACGTCGCGAACCCGATCCCAGTCCTTCGGCTGGCCGGGACGTCGGTCCCGGTCGTGGAAGTAGTGGCTGCGCATCAGCAACCGGCCCGAGTCGCCCAGCGCCTGCACGAACCGGTCCGGGTCGAACGGCGGCCGGTAGCCGGGCAGGTGCTCGCGGTGCGTCGGGGCGTACAGGACGACCTGCTCGTCGGGGTGGAGGCCGAACTCCGCGCGGAGTCGGCGCACCTCGTCCGGACCGGCGGTGACCAGGCGGTCGTTGCGCGGATACCCCACCTCCAGGGTGGTGTACGTGGCCGGGTACGCCCGGTCCCACATCTGGGTGGAGAAGCTGTTGGCGCTGACGCTGTAGTCCCAGCGGTCCACCCGACGCAGCAGGCCGGCGAAGTCCATCCGGCCCGCGCCGATCGGGTAGCGCTGCTGATCCAGCCCCATCACCTTCACCGGGGTGCCGTGGTGGGTCTGCAGGTGCACCTGTTCCGGTCGCTTGCGGACGAAGTCCGGGAAGTTGACGTTGTTGACCAGCCACCGGGCGCGGGCGAGCACCCGGTAGTACGCCGGGGTGCCGGCCACCACGTACTCCACCCCGGCCGGCACGCTGTCCACCCGGTCCCGGCGCACCACCCACACGCCGCGCACCCCCGGCGCCAACCGGCGGGCGACCTCGTAGATGGCTGCCGGGTTGCAGGAGTAACCCCGGTACCAGTACGCGGCGTACACCGCGAGCGTCGGGTCGACCGGCCGCCGCAACTCGGCCCGGTAGTACTCGCGCAGCAGCCCGTCGCGGGTCAGCCGGGCCCCGCGTCGGGCGACCGGGCCGACCCTGCGCCGAGCGGTGCGCGCCTGCCGGCGGGCGGCGTCGCGGGCCCGGCTGGCGGCCCGCAACGCGCTGAAGGTGCGCCACCGGCCGGAGGCGACCAGTTTGTGTTTGATCCCCTCGACCCCGTCCGGCACCGGATAGCCGCCGGGCGGCAGCCAACGCTCGTAGTCGGCGGTGATCTGCGCGAAGAACGCCTCCCGCAGCTCCGGCGCGATCCGCTGACCGTTGCCGAGCACGGTCAGGTAGTGCCAGATCATCCGCTCGAAGACCGCCGGCCGCAGGGCCTCCGTCGCCGGCCCCCACGAATCCATCAGGTGGAACACCCGGTGCCACTGCGGGAAGACCTCGAAGTGCCGGTCACCCCGGGTCCGGGTGATCGCGCCGGCGCGGCGTTGGCGGTAGTTGACGCAGACCCGGTCCAGTACGCCGATCCGCCGCGCGGCCATCAGCACCGGGTAGCTGAACGAGACGTCCTCGTACCAGCCGGGCGCGAAGCGCAGGCCCAGGTCGACGAGGAACTCCCGACGGACCAGCCGGTTCCACGCGGTGTGCAGCAGGTGCATCGCCTCCGGCCGGTCCCGCAACCGGAACGTGCCCGGCCCCGGGGACTCCGGGAACACCTCGGCCATCGCGCTGCGGGTGGCGGTGTCGTTCCAGTGGGTGCGGACGTGGTCGACCAGCAGGACGTCCGGGCGGGTGACCCGCAACCGCTCGGCGACCTCGGTCAGGCACTCCGGAGCCAGCCAGTCGTCGCCGTCGAGGAACCAGACGTACTCGCCGACGGCCCGGTCCAGCCCGATGTTCCGGGCCGGACCGAGGCCGACGTTCTTCGGCAGCCGGACCGAGTGGACCCGCTGGTCGCGGGCCGCGTACTCGTCGATGATGTCGCCGCTGGCGTCCGGCGAGCAGTCGTCGACGGCGATCACCTCGATGTCGGTCTCCGGCTGACCGAGGATGGAGTCCAGGCATTCCCGCAGGTATCCCTGCACCCGGAAGGCCGGCACCACGAAGCTGATCAGGGTCATCCGGCCGCCCTCCGTCAGCGCGGCGCGGCACCTCCAGCGCCCGCCGGCGCGACGGACGCCCGCGCGCTACGGGCCGGTCGCACGAACCAGGCCAGGACGACGCTCACCACGAAAACCACGAGAAGGTACGCACCGAGTGTAGCCAGTCCGATACCCGCAATACCGGCGATCGCCGCGAGGGCCAACAGCACCGAGCGCCCCTCCCAGCCCAGCGTCGCCGCGTGCAGGGGC
This sequence comes from Micromonospora sp. NPDC050784, assembly GCF_044456765.1. Taxonomy (NCBI): domain Bacteria; kingdom Bacillati; phylum Actinomycetota; class Actinomycetes; order Micromonosporales; family Micromonosporaceae; genus Micromonospora; species Micromonospora sp. NPDC050784. The sequence goes on from NZ_JBITGG010000002.1 coordinate 80,143, forward strand.
GGTGCCGCCTGCCGCTTCTCCAGCCGGGCGGTCAGGTCGTAGTGGTGCACGGTGAGCACGAAGACGTACCCGAAGATCAGCCAGCCGGGCGCCTCGCCGACCACCCCGACCGCGATGGCGAACAGGTACTCGGCGGCCCGCAACGCCGCCGGCACCAGCCAGTCCAGCGGGCCGTTGTGCGCCGCTCCCGCGCCCAGCCCGCCGACCAGCAGCACCAGCAGCGCCACCGGCACCGCCCAGCGCAGCCCGTCGGGCGCGTCACTCAGCAGCGCCCCGACCAGCAACACCGCCGGGCCGAGCGCGGCGATCACCGCCAGGGTCAGCGGCCCCATCGGGCGGACCACCGGCAACCACCGGGCCAACGGCCCGTCGTCGCGGTGCAGGGTGGCATCGACCGTGTCCAGCACCGGCACCCACATCCAGCGGGCCCGCAGCGTCCGCAGAGCACCGGTGTACGCGAACGCCAGCACACCCCAGACCAGCACGGCGATCAGGCTGATCAGCGGGTTGAACAGCGCCACGGTCAGCGCGATCAGCGCCCACCGCTCACCGATCGGGAAGACCACCGTCCGCTTCAGCCAGTACGACACCGACCCGGTGTCCGCCTGCACCCGCGTCGAGGCCGCGTTGAGCCGGTCACCGATCCCGCCGCTGGCGTTCGTCGCCGTACGTGGCCGCCGGGCGGCCTCGTCGTGCAGGACCCCGTACCAGGTGTCGGTCATGTGCCGGACGGTCTGCAACGTCATCGCGGCGATCGCGAGCGCCCACCCGTTGCCCAGCCCGGCGTGGCTCACCCCGAAGCCCAGCCCGGCGTAGACCAGGTACTCCTTGGCCCGGTCCGCCATCGTGTCCAGCCAGCCACCCCAGGCGCTGAAGTGCCGGGTGTAGCGGGCCAGCTGGCCGTCCACGCAGTCGAGCACGAAGCCGAGGTAGAGCAGCACCGCGCCACCGACCAGGGCGGGTCGCCCACCGACCCCGAACAGCACCGCCGCGCCCAGCGCGAAGAGCACCGAGATCACCGTCACCCCGGTCGGGGTGAGCCGGAGCCGGGCCGAGAGCCGGACCAGGTACGGCGACCAGGTGCTGACGAAGTAGGTGGAGAAGAAGTCGTCCCTCTCCTTCACCGACAGCCGCAGCTCGGCCCGGTCCTCGTCGACAGCGGTCACCGCCGCCTCGGCAGCGGTCAGCCCGGCCTGGTCCTCGACCCGGTGGGCGACGAGCAGGCGTACCCGCTGGGCGAAGATCAGGGTGCCGAGCGCCGCGAGGCCCGCGAAGAGCCGGTCCACGGCGGACCCGGGGCCGCCGGTCGTGACCGACCCCCCGGCCCCGGCCCCGCCGGTCGCCGGCAGCGGCGCCACGTCGCCGGCCGGGCCGATCGGGGCGGCGACGGGGAGCATCCCGGCCGCGGCGGCCCGGGCCGCGGCGGCGAGGGTCGGCAGGTCGTCCACGCCGACCCGCAGCGCGCCGCCGAACACGCCGGTGGCGTCCCCGTCGAGGGCGTCCAACGCGCCGGCGTCGACCACCTGGCCGCGCTCCTCCCGGACCGCGGTCCGACCGGGCACCGGCGGGTCGCCGAGCACCAGCGCCACCGTGGGACCCACCGGGCTGGTGGCCAGGTGGCGCAGTACGGCGGTGTGCGCGACCAGATCGGTGCCGGTGACCAGCACGGGGGCGGTCGCGGTGGCGACCAGGTCGGTCAGCTCGTCGAGGTTCGCGGCGAAGCGCACCTCATCCGCCCCGGCCAGGCGCAACTGGGCGGCCAGGCGGTCGGCCAGCGGCTCGCCGGTCGCCGTGGTCAGGCCCGCCGCGGGCGCCCCGGCGGCGAGCACGATCGCGAGCGTCACCGCGGGACCGCGGCGTGGTACGCGTCGAGCGCCTCACCGATGGTGCCGTCGAGCGTCAACCGGCCCGCGTCGAGGTACAACCCCCGACGGCAGAACCGGGTCAGGTCCTTTTCGTTGTGTGACACCAGCACGAGCGTGCGCCCCTCCCCGAGCAGACGATCAATCGTCGCGTAACACTTCTTGCGGAACTCCGCGTCCCCGACCGCGGTCACCTCGTCCATCAGCAGGATCGGGTGCGGCAGGTGCGAGATGATCGCGAAGCCCAGCCGCACCTTCATCCCCGACGAGTAGTGCCGCACCGACGTGTCGATGGCCCGTTCCACCTGCTCACCGGCGAACTCGACGATCTCGTCGAAGTGCCGCTTCAGGTAGCTCGTCGACAGCCCGTGCAGCCCACCGACCAGGTGCAGGTTCTCCCGCCCGGTCAGGTCGTTGGAGAAACCGGCGGACAACTCCAGCAACGGCGCCACCGCGCCGTGCACCCGGATGTCGCCCTCATCTGGAATGAGCACCCCGGCGATCAGCCGCAGCAGGGTGCTCTTGCCGGTGCCGTTGCGCCCGATCACCCCGACGGTCTCGCCCGGCTCGATGCTGAACGACACGTCCCGCAGCGGCCAGAACTGACCCGGCAACGCGCCACGGGCACCCCGGTGGATGAACAACTCACGCAGCCGCAGTTGGCGGCGACGGTTGCGGACGAACCGGATGCCCAGGCCGTCCGCCTCGATGATCGGCGCCGCCATGTCAGAGCTCCTTGAGCACGGCGGGCTCCAACCGGCGGAACGACCACCAACCGGCGACCAGCACCAGCACGCTGCCGACGACAGTGGTGGCGAGCAGCCGGGCGTCCGGGAACTCGTCCGGATACCAGATCGCGTGGTGCAGCTGGAAGATCCCGACCAGCGGGTTCAGCTCGTACACCACCTTCAACCAGCCGGGCAGCCCGGACTCCCGGACCAGGCTGAGCGGGTAGATGATCGGCGTGGCGTAGAAGAGCACCCGGATGATCAGCCGCATCAACCGTTCCACGTCGCGCATCAGCACGTTCCACGCCGACAGCAGCAGGGCCAGCCCGGTCAACAGGACGCCCTGGACGGCCACCGCCAGCGGCAGGGAGAGCAGCGACCAGCCGGGGTGGATCCGACCGTGCGCCGCGTAGATCACCGCGATGGCGACCAGGATCGGCAGGCCGGCCGCGTACTCGGCGAAACGGCCGGTGACCCGGCCGATCGGAAAGACCTGACGCGGCACGTTCATCGTGGTGATCAGCCGGGACTGGCCGGTCAGCGCGTTCGTCGCCTCGCTCAGCGCCGAACTGGTCCACATCCAGGCGAAGATGCCGGTGATCAGGAACAACGGGTACGACCCGGCCGCCTCACCGAGGTGCCGACCGGTGTCCCGGGAGTAGAGCACCCCGAAGACGAACCAGTAGATGGCGCCCATGCCGAGCGGCTCGATCAACGACCAGAAGTAGCCCAGCACCGACTGCTGGTACTTGACCGCCAGATCCCGCCTGACCAGGATGCGCAGCGAGTTGCGGTGCGACCACAACGCCGCGACGCCAGCGGTCACCGCAGCCTCCCGCCTCCTGAAACGGACGACAGGTTAGCAGTCGGTGAACGATTGCCCCGAATCGACCGGACTCAGCACTCGATCACGTTGACGGCCAAACCGCCACGCGCCGTCTCCTTGTACTTGACCTTCATGTCGGCGCCCGTCTCCCGCATGGTCTTGATGACCTTGTCCAGCGACACCTTGTGCACCCCGTCGCCGCGCAGCGCCAGCCGGGCGGCCGTGATCGCCTTGATGCTAGCCACCGCGTTCCGCTCGATGCAGGGGATCTGCACCAGGCCACCCACCGGGTCACAGGTCAACCCGAGGTTGTGCTCCATCCCGATCTCGGCCGCGTTCTCCACCTGCTCCGGGGTGCCGCCCAGCGCCTCGGCCAGCCCCGCCGCCGCCATCGAACACGCCGAACCGACCTCACCCTGGCAGCCCACCTCGGCGCCCGAGATCGAGGCGTTCTCCTTGAACAGCACACCGATCGCGCCCGCCGTCAGCAGGAACCGCACCACGCCCTCGTCATCGGCGCCCGGCACGAACCGGGTGTAGTAGTGCAGCACCGCCGGAATGATCCCGGCCGCGCCGTTGGTCGGCGCGGTGACCACCCGGCCGCCCGCGGCGTTCTCCTCGTTGACCGCGAGCGCGAACAGCGTCACCCAGTCCATCGCGTGCAGCGGGTCGACAGTCCCGGCCTCCGCCTCTACCTCCAGGCCACGCCGCAGCTCCGCCGCGCGCCGCCGAACCTTCAACCCCCCAGGGAGTACGCCGTCCCGCTCGCAGCCGCGCTGCACGCACTCCCGCATCACCCGCCAGATCTCCAGCAGACCGGCCCGGATGTCCGCCTCGCTGCGCCAGGAGCGCTCGTTGGCCAGCATCACCTCGCTGATCGACAGCCCGGTGCGGGTGGTGACGTCGAGGAGCTGCGCCCCGGTCAGGAAGGGGTACCGCACCACCGTGCTGTCCGTCTTGATCCGGTCCGCCCCGGCCGCCGCCTCGTCCACCACGAACCCGCCACCGACGGAGTAGTAGGTGCGGCTGCGCAGCTCGGCACCGGCCCCGTCGTACGCCACGAAGGTCATCCCGTTCGGGTGGTACGGCAGCGACCGGCGGCGGTGCAGCGTCAGGTCCCGATCCGGGTCGAAGTCGATCTCGTGCGCGTCGAGGATGTTGATCCGCCGCTCGGTCCGGATCCGCTCGACCCGGGGGCCGACGGTGTCCGTGTCGACCGTCTCCGGCGACTCGCCGGCCAACCCGAGCAGCACCGCCGGACCACTGCCGTGCCCGTGCCCGGTGGCACCCAGCGAGCCGAACAGCTCGGCCTGCACCCGCGCCGTGTCGGCGAGCAGCCCGTCGGCCTTGAGCCCGCCGACGAACGTACGCGCGGCCCGCATCGGCCCCACCGTGTGCGAGCTGGACGGCCCGATACCGACGCTGAAGAGGTCGAAAACACTGATCATGGCTGCGCTTCCTCGCCGTCGTCCCGGCGTACGGGACCCGGCCGGGTCGTGACCACCGATCTGGCGGCCCCGATGGTGACCGTCCGGGGTATGGGTGCCGGCCCTCCGGGGTGTGGAAGGCCGATCAGCCAGCCTACCCGCCCAGCTCACCGCCCATCCGGTCCGGGACGTGAACACCCGACCACCGTCTCCCACCCGCCCACGCTCACTGCTCTCGATCGTGCTCGGGGAGGCGTCAGCGGGGGGCGGCCCGGGTAAAGCACCTACGGGTCCACGGGTCGCCGCTCCTCCTCGGGACCGAGGGCGAGGTGGCCATCCCTTTCTACCGTGGATTGCAGACGCGGCGCACCGCCGCAGAGTGGGAGTACGACGATGAGTCGCAAACTGGTCCGGCCCCGCGAGGGGCGCATGATCGCCGGTGTCTGCGCCGGCCTCGGACGGCGGTTCGGTATGTCGGCCGGAATGGTCCGGCTGCTGTTCCTGCTGTCGCTGCTGCTGCCCGGCACGCAGGTGATCGTCTACCTGATCCTGTGGGTGCTGATGCCGAACGAGGACCGCTACCTCGCCTCCACCGGCCACTGACCCGCCCGCGTACCTGACGTAATCGCAGATCTTGGACAGTTTCCGTTAGCTGCTAACGGAAACTGTCCAAGATTGCTCGGATCGCGGCCACACCGGCATCTCAGATCCGGCACATCGATGGCCAGCGAGCCGATGGGGGCCGCAGGCCCACCCGCGGGCACCAGACGGGAGCGCCCGCCCTGACGGAAGTGTCGGGGCGGGCGCTTCGGTGTACAGAGGGGCAGGTCAGGCGGCTATGTAGGTGACCGTGATCTGCTGGTAGCCGAGGGAGCGGAGCAGCCCCTCCAGCATCTTGCGGGTGTTCTCCTCGGCTCGGGCGGAGAGCCCGCTGTCCCGGGCGGCGGCGGTGATCCGGTCCTCGGCGAGCTGGTAGACCTGCTGCTGCCGGTTAGGGTCGTTGCCGACCAGGTCACCGAGTCGGTTGAGCAGACCGCGCTGCTCGGCGAAGACGTAGCTCTTCTCCATGTCGAGGTTGGTCTCGCCGAGCTGCGGCGCGGGCAGCTTGATCTCGACGGACTTGCCGTCGGCGGACTGGACGACGGCACCCTCACCGATCTTGGTGAAGTCGACGTACGCCTCGACGCTGCCGGCCCCGACGAACAGGGTGCGCTCGTTGAGCAGGAAGTCCGGAACGTTGCGCCGGTCGTTCTGCGTGTCGACCACGACCTGGAAGTTGCCTTCGGCGGCCACGTAGCGGCTGAGGTCCTGGATCGACTTCAGCAGCGGTGGCTGACTGCGGTCGGTCTGCTCCTTGGCGAACGGGTTGCGGAACTCCGGCAGGATGCCGGTCGCCTGGATGCCGAGCAGCACGACCACGGCCAGCGCGGCGGCGCCGAGCAGCAGGAGCAGCCCGCGGGCCGCCCCGCCGCCACCGCCACCGCCACCGCCGGGGCCATCGCCACCGCTCGTCGGGCCACCGGGGCCAGCAGGCCCACCGGGGTCACCCGGCGTGTCCGTGCTCCACTCGGGTGTCGCGCTCGACCGCGCCTTGAGATCGTCACCGGTCGGGTAACCGGGGAACTCTCTCGTGGGCTCGTTGCTGCCAGCGTCGCGGGCCATCACCCTCACCGTCCTCGTCAGACACGTCGTCTGTCAATGACGGTACGGCCCCGTTACGACAGTCGCGCGGCGAGCGCCAGGAAGCGACAAACGAGCAGGTCAGGCGAACGCGGATAACCCGGTGAGCCGCTGCCCGACGACCAGTTGGTGGATTTCGGAGGTGCCCTCGTAGGTCAGCACGCTCTCCAGGTTGTTGGCGTGCCGCATCACCGGGTACTCGCCGGAGACGCCGTTGGCGCCGAGGATGGTGCGGCACTGCCGGGCGATGGCAAGGGCCTCCCGCACGTTGTTCAGTTTGCCCACGCTGACCTGCTCGGGCCGCAGCCGCCCCGCGTCGGCGAGCCGGCCAAGGTGCAGCGCGAGCAGCTGCCCCTTCACCAACTCGACGGCCATGTCGGCGAGCTTCGCCTGGGTGAGCTGGAAGCCGGCCAGTGGGCGACCGAACTGGGTGCGGGTGGTCGCGTACGCCAGGGTGGTCTCCAGGCAGTCGCGGGCCGCGCCGACCGCGCCCCAGACGATGCCGTAGCGGGCCTCGGTGAGGCAGCTCAGCGGCGCCTTGAGCCCGACCGCCTCGGGTAGTTGGGCGTCGGCCGGGAGCCGGACGTCGTCGAGCACGATCTCGCCGGTCACCGACGCGCGCAGCGACATCTTGCGGCGGATCTCCCGGGCCGTGACGCCGGACGTGTCCATCGGTACGGCGAAACCCCGTACGCCGTCGTCGGTGCGCGCCCAGATCACCGCGACGTCCGCGATCGGTGCGTTGGTGATCCACATTTTCCCGCCGGTGAGCACCCAGTCGTCGCCGTCGCGGCGGGCCCGGGTCGCCATCGAGGCGGGGTCGGAGCCGTGGTCCGGCTCGGTCAGGCCGAAGCAGCCGATCGCCTCACCGGTGGCCATTGGCGGCAGCCAGCGTTGCTTCTGCTCCTCGCTGCCGTAGCGCCAGATGGCGTACATGGCGAGCGACCCCTGCACGGAGACCAGCGAGCGGAGGCCGGAGTCGCCGGCCTCCAACTCCTGGCAGGCCAGCCCGTAGGCGACCGCGGAGGCTCCGGCGCAGCCGTAGCCGGTGAGGTGCATGCCGAGCAGGCCGAGCTTGCCGAACTCGCGGGCCAGCTCCCGGGCGGGCGCCCGGCCGTCCTCGTACCAGTCGGCGACGTGTGGCCGCACCCGGTCGTCGACGAGTTGGCGGACGACGTCACGGATCTGCCGCTCCTCCTCGCTGAGCGACGGGTCCAGGTCGAGCAGGTCCAGCGGAGCGGTCATGGACGCCACCCTAACGAAGGTTCAACGGGCGACAGAAGGGCTCGTCACTCGATGGGCTCGGAGAGCACCAGCACCCGCGCGTGGATCTGGTTGCGTTGTTGCAGGGCGGCGCGCAGCGCCCGGTGCAGCCCGTCCTCCAGGTAGAGCCCGCCGTTCCACTGCACGACGTGCGGGAAGAGGTCACCGTAGAAGGTGGAATCCTCGGCGAGGAGCTTGTCCAGCGCCAACTCGCGCTTGGTGGTGATCATCTGATCCAGGCGCAGTGGCCGCGGCGGGATCTCCGCCCACTGCTTGAGCGTCAGATTGTGCTCCGGATAGGGACGCCCGTCCCGGACCGCTCTGAAGATCACGACGGCACGCTCCCCTCCCCGTGGCCGGGCCGACCGACGGCGCCGAGCCGGGCCGCGGCGGGCACCGCGCGGCGCGGCACCGATGACCGTGCCAGCCTAGCCGCCCAGCGCACGCTGCGTTCTGCTCCCTGATGTCAGTTTCGCTACCGCTCGTCCGATCTTCAACCGGACGAACCGGACGTCAGCCTCAGTTCCACCGGCCGCGCCGCACGACCTCGTCCATCGGGCGACGCCCACGGCGCAACGACGGTGACCGATGGTCAGCCGCCCGGTAACCGATTGTGACGGCACCGATGGGTTGATACTCCGCCGGCACGCCGAACGCGTCCCGGTAGGCGGCCAGCCGCTGCGGCGGAATGCCGAAGAAGCACGCGCCCAAACCCTCGTCCACGGCGGTGAGCAACATCAGCAACGCCGCGAAGCCGGCATCCACGTGCCAGTACGGCACCGGCCACCGGTCCGTGGACTGATCCGTCCAGCCCTTGTCCGGCTCCGCGTACCGCCGCAGGTAGGCCGACTCGTTGGCGTGCGGCACCACGATCAGGGGTGCTCGGCGCATGCCCGCGAGCCAGCGCTCCCGTCCACCGCCGTCGGGGGTGGTGGCGGCCCAGAACCGTTCCCGGTCGGCCGGCTCCTCCAACACCAGGAAGCCCCAACCCTGGGCGAAGCCGGCCGACGGCGCGCGGACCGCGTGGTCGAGCAGCCGGTCCACCACGTCGGGCGGGACCGGGCGGTCCGGGTCGTAGTTGCGCACCATCCGCCGACGACGGACGACCTCGGCGAACTCCATCAGGCTCCGGGGCGGATGCCCCAGGCACCCCGCCAGGTCGTGCCGGGCTTGAGGGTGAGCAGATCCTTGCCCGACCGGAACGCGTCCGGTGGGCAGGTCATCGGCTCGACCGCCACCGAGCGGCGGTGCCGCTCGCCGGTGAGGGCGTCCCCGGTGAACACCTGCCACCAGCCGAACTCGGCATCCGCCCAGATGCTCACCCCGGCCGAACCGTCCGGCGCGGAGAGGCTCACCGACGAACCGCCGTCGGCGTCCCGGATCACCTCGCCGAAGCAGGAGTCCAGCACGGCCGCGCCGATCCGGCGGGGGCTGGTCCAGTCGTACTCGGTGCCGGCCACCGGGGTCACCCCCACCGGCAGCAGTCGACCATCCACCAGCACCCGGCTCCGGGTGGGCAGCCGCAGCACCAGGTCGTCCACCGCGACGCCCGGCAGTTGCAGGTACGGGTGCACGGAGAAGCCGAACGGTGCCAACTCCTCGCCGATGTTGGTCACCTCGTGCTCGGCGCGCAGCCCGTCCGCGTCCACGCTCCACCGGCTGCGCAGCCGCAGCGGCCACGGGTAGCCGGGCTGCGGCGGCAGGTCGTAGCCGACCGTCACGGCGTCCGCCGACTGCTCCAGCAGCCGCCACGGCACCCAGTTGACCAGCCCGTGGATGGCCACGTGCCGGTCCGGCTCGGTCAGTGCGAGCTGGTGCGTCCGCCCACCGAACGGGTAGCGACCATCGCGGATCCGGTTCGGCCACGGCGCCAGCACCTGCCCGGTGCAACCGGGGCAGACCTCGTCGGTCTGGTACCCGTCGAGCAGGTCGACACCGTCGTGCCGGTACGTCCGGAGCCCACCGCCGACCTCCACGATGACGGCCTCGTGACCGGCGGCGGAGATGGTCCACTGGGCGCCGGAGAACGGGCGCTGATCGGGGCTTTCCATGCCGGCGACCCTAACCGGTCAGGCCCGGTCGTCGCTCGACGCCGTCGCCGCCCGGTAGCGCAGCAGCGCCGGGAACGCGACCGCGAGCACCACCACGAGCACCGCCGAGGCGAGCCCACCGGCCACCCAGGCCACCCCGCCGCCGAACCCGGCGGCCATGGTGCCGGCGCGCAGGTCACCCAGGCGTGGGCCACCCGCCACCACCACCGTGTTGACGCCCTGGAGCCGGCCGCGCATCCGGTCCGGTGCGTAGACCAGCAGCATCGACTGACGCAGCACCGCGCTGATCAGGTCGGCGGCACCGGCCACGGCGAGCAGCACGACCATCAGCCAGAGCTGGTGGGCCAGGCCCGCCGCGGCGATCGCCAGACCCCAGCCGACCACCGCGAGCACCAGGCCGAGCCCCTGCCGGCGGAGCCGGCCGATCCAGCCGGAGGTCAGTCCACCGATCATCGAGCCGATCGCGATGGCGCTGTAGAGCAGACCGACCGCGCCGCCGCCGCCGAACCGCTCGTGCGCGATCTCCGGAAAGAGGGCCCGTGGCATGGCGAGGATCATCGCGATCAGGTCCACCCCGAAGGACAGCATCAGTACCGGGGTGGTGGCCAGGTAGCGGAACCCGTCGACGACGCTGGCCAGGCCGGCACGTCGGGCCTGGCCGTCTTCGGTGGGCTCGGGCGGGAGCGAGGGCAGCCGCAGCGCGGCCCAGAGCATCGCCGTGAACAGCACCGCGTCCAACCCGTACGCGATCGGCAGGACCACCGTGGTGTCCGGCGACGCGGAGAGGATCAGGCCGGCGGCGAGCGGGCCGGCGACCGAGGCGGCGGTGAAGGTCGTGTAGTTCAGGGTGGTGGCGGACGCCACCAGCCCTTCCGGCACCAGCCGGGGCAGCATGGCGCTGCGGGCCGGCGAGCTGATCGCGAAGGCCACCGACTGCAACGCCATCAACGCCAGCAGCAGCACCGGGCTGCCCACGTTCAGCAGCGCCTGGACCAGCAGACCGAGGGTGGATGCCCAAAGCAACAATGAGCCGCCGAGCAGCACCGCACGCCGGTCGCGGGCGTCGGCGACCGCGCCGCCCCAGAGCCCGAAGACCAGCAACGGTACGAAGGCAGCGACCCCCAGCAGGCCCACCCAGAACGAGTCCCGGGTCAGGGCGTACATCTCCACCGGCACCGCGACGGCGGTGAACTGGAAGCCGAACATCGCCACGGTGTTGCCGAGCCAGAGCCGCCGGTACGCCGGTACCCGCAGCGGTCGCACGTCGATCGCCCAGCGGCGCGCTGCGCGCGGCCGGGTCTCCTGCACACCCGTCACGGCGCCAACCGCTCGACGATCCAGTCACCCTCGTCCCGGCGACGGAAGCGGAGCCGGTCGTGCAACCGGCCGGCCCGACCCTGCCAGAACTCCACCGACTCGGGCTGGACCCGCAGCCCGCCCCAGTGCGACGGGGTCGGGATCTCGGCCTGGTCGGCGAACCGTTCGGCCGCCTCCTCGTACCGCTGCTCCAACGCCGCCCGGCCCGACACGACCTGGGACTGCGGGCTGGCCCAGGCGCCCAGTTGGGAGCCGCGCGGCCGGCTGGCAAAGTAGGCCTCGCTCGTCGCGCGGTCGACGTGCGCGACCCGCCCGGCGACCACCACCTGCCGCTGCATGGGAAACCACGGAAAGACCAGACTGGCGTACGGGTTGGCGGTCGCCTCGACGCCCTTGCGCGACAGGTGGTTGGTGAAGAAGACGAAGCCCTCCGGGTCGTACCCCTTCAGCAGCACCGTGCGCCCGCTCGGCCGGCCGGCCGGGTCGGCGGTGCCCACCACCATGGCGTTCGGTTCGGGTAGCCCGAAGGCCACCGCGTCGGCGAACCAGCGGTCGAACTGGGTGTGCCAGTCGCCGGCCAGGTCAGCCTCGGTCAGGCCCAGGTCCGCGGCGTACTCGTTACGCATCGCGGCCGGGGCGGGTGTGTCACCCGTCACGTCCCCACTCCTTTTCGGGGGCCCCGCCAGCACCCTCCCGCGCTGACCAGCCCGCCCTGCCCAGTCTCACTGAGCCGGGCGGAGAATGCGCGTCCGGGGATGTCGCGTGCAGCACAGTCGCAGCGGGTCGCGTATCCCTTACTCAGCAGGCAGTATGTTCCGAACACATCCCTGAGGGTCGCCTAAGGCGCTCGGCCGATCGGGCCGGATGAGCGATCGGGCGCACCGACCAGATCCAGGAGAGCGACATGGCCGATTTCAAACCCGGGCTGGAGGGCGTCGTCGCCTTCGAGACCGAGATCGCCGAACCTGACCGTGAGGGCGGCGCGCTGCGCTATCGCGGAGTCGACATCGAGGATCTGATCGGCCAGGTGTCGTTCGGCAACGTGTGGGCACTGCTGGTCGACGGCCGGTTCGGGCCGGGCCTGCCGCCGGCGGAGCCGTTCCCGGTGCCGGTGCACTCCGGTGACATCCGCGTCGACGTGCAGTCCGCGGTAGCCATGCTGGCCCCGTACTGGGGTCTCAACCAACTGCTGGACATCTCCGACGAGCGGGCCCGTGAGGATCTCGCCCGGGTCTCGGTGACCGCGCTCTCCTTCGTCGCCCAGTCCGCCCGCGGCCTCGGCCTGCCGGCGGTGCCGCAGAAGGAGATCGACAAGGCGCAGACCATCGTCGAGCGGTTCATGAAGCGCTGGCGCGGCGAGCCCGACCCACGGCACGTCAAGGCCGTCGACGCGTACTTCATCTCGGCCGCCGAGCACGGCCTGAACGCGTCCACCTTCACCGCTCGCATCGTCGCCTCCACCGGGGCGGACGCGGCCGCCTGCATCTCGTCGGGCATCGGCGCCCTCTCCGGGCCGCTGCACGGCGGCGCCCCGTCCCGGGTGCTCAGCATGCTGGAGGCGGTGGAGCGCAGCGGCGACGCCGAGGGCTACGTCAAGGGCGTCCTCGACCGCGGCGAGCGGTTGATGGGCTTCGGCCACCGCGTCTACCGTGCCGAGGACCCGCGCGCCCGCGTGCTCCGGCGCACGGCCAAGGAGCTGGGCGCGCCGCGCTTCGAGATCGCCGAGGCGCTGGAGAAGGCGGCCCTCGCCGAGCTTCAGGCCCGCCGCCCGGACCGGGTGCTGGCCACCAACGTCGAGTTCTGGTCGGCCGTCGTGCTGGACTTCGCCGAGGTGCCGGCGCACATGTTCACCTCGATGTTCACCTGCGCACGGATGGGCGGCTGGAGCGCGCACATCCTGGAGCAGAAGCGCCTCCAGCGGCTGGTCCGTCCGTCCGCGCGCTACATCGGCCCGGAGTCCCGTAAGCCGTCCGAGGTCGAGGGCTGGGCGGCCATCCCGCACGGCGTCTGAGCGGTATGACAGGGCCCCTTCTCGACGCCGGCGCGTCGAGAAGGGGCCCTTTTCGATAGCTGCCGGGGCCGACTGTGGCGAAGGACTCAGACCGACCGCCGGGACCCCGCCCATCGCCGTCCGGCGCGGGTGCGAGGATGGGGGCCGGCAGTGTCGCCGGGCCCGCCCTCGCCCTTGCGGAAGGATCTTCAAGACCGTGGCTGACGCACCGATCATCCGGATTCCCGATGAGATCAAGCCCGCCGACGGACGGTTCGGCTGCGGCCCGTCCAAGGTCCGCCCGGCGGCGGTGTCCGCTCTCGCCGAGGTCGCGACCAGCTACCTCGGCACCTCGCACCGGCAGAAGACGGTCCGTGACCAGGTGGCCCGGCTGCGCTCCGGCATCGCCGAGTTCTTCTCGCTGCCCGAGGGCTACGAGGTGGTGATCGGCAACGGTGGCACCACCGCGTTCTGGGAGGTCGCCACCTTCGGCCTGATTCGCGACCGGGCCCAGTTCGCCAGCTTCGGCGAGTTCGGCGCCAAGTTCGCCAAGTCGGTCAAGGACGCCCCGTTCCTGGGTGAGCCGACCGTCCGCAAGGCCGACGCGGGCAGCGCGCCGACCCTGGTCGCCGAGTCCGGCGTGGACGCGTACGCGACGCCGCAGAACGAGACCTCGACCGGTGTGGCAGTCCCGATCGGCCGGGTGGCCGGTGCCGACGAGGGCGCTCTGCTGCTCGTCGACGCGACCTCTGGCGCGGGTGGCCTGGAGGTCAACGTCGGCGAGACCGACGTCTACTACTTCGCCCCGCAGAAGTGCTTCGGCTCCGACGGCGGTCTCTGGCTGGCCCTGATGTCGCCGGCCGCACTGGACCGGGCCGCCGAGATCAAGGCGTCCGGGCGCTACATCCCGGCCTTCCTCGACCTGGTCACCGCGATCGACAACTCGCGGCTGGAGCAGACCTACAACACGCCGGCGCTGGCCACCATCTTCCTGGCCGCCGAGCAGACCGACTGGATGAACGCGCAGGGCGGCCTGTCCTGGGCGGCGAAGCGCACCGCCGAGAGCGCCGCCGCGGTCTACGGCTGGGCCGAGAGGTCCAGCGTGGCCACTCCGTTCGTCACCGACCCGGCGCTGCGCTCCAACGTGGTCGCCACCATCGACTTCGCCGACGGGGTGGACGCCACGGCGATCGCCAAGGCGCTGCGCGCCAACGGCATCGTGGACACCGAGCCCTACCGCAAGCTCGGTCGCAACCAACTGCGGGTGGCGCTGTTCCCGGCCGTCGAGCCGGCCGATGTCGAGGCGCTCACCGCGTCCATCGACTACGTGGTCGAGCGACTCTGACGTTCGTCACGGTCGGTGTCCGTTGGGGCCTCCACGGACACCGACCGTGATCATCGCCGCAGCTCAGTCACGACATGCGGGGTGTCGCTTCCCCCACCCCGAGGCAGATGCGCGTACGGTGGTCCGAGACGCCTGGGTGGCCGACTCGTGGCGTGCGGCCAGCGAAGCGGGACGGAGGCAACGCTATGCGCCCAGTACGCTTCGTCGCCCTCTCCGAGGACGGCCATGCCCTGGTTCTCGCCGACGAGGTTGGGCGGCTGCTCGCCCTGCCGATCGACGAACGGATCTCCGGTGCGCTGCACGCCGAGCCCGGTGCGCCGCCGCTCGCGGTGGCGCCGACCGCGGCCGACCCGGTTCCGTCACTGTCTCCTCGGGACATTCAGGCCCGCATCCGCTCCGGTGAGTCCGCGGAGGATGTCGCCCGGATCGCCGGCGTGCCGGTCGACCGGGTGCTGCGCTACGCCGGCCCGGTGTTGCAGGAGCGGGCGATGCTGGCCCAGCACGCCCGCCGCACCCGCCTCAAGGGCGCGGAGAAGCCCACCCCGCTCGCCGAGGTGGTCAACGGTCGGCTGAGCCAGCACGGCATCGACACCGAGAAGATCTCCTGGGACGCGTACCGGCGTGACGACGGCACCTGGCGGATCATCGCCACCTGGCCGTCGGGCAAGGCCACCGCGCAGGCCATCTGGGATCTCGACAAGACCCGACAGTCGGTCGCCCCACACGACGACATGGCGCAGTACCTGTGCGCCGAGCGGCCCACGCCGATCCTCGGCCAGGAGCCGGCACCGGAGCGGGGCGGGCACGCCCTGCCTGGTCCGTCGCGTGGTGAGCCGAGTCGTGGCGGGCACGGGTTGCCGGCGGCGTCCGAGCACCCGCGTCCTGGCCGTGATCCGATCCGGGCCGGTCGTGACGCGCTGCTCGCCTCTCTGGACCGCCCGCTCGGCGCCTCGTCGGGTCGCGGGCTGGAGCCGCGTACCCCGGCTGCCCTTGCCGGGTCGGACGCGCCCCGGCAGCGACCAGTCGGTGGAGGTGCGGCCGCGCTGCTCGGCGGTGGTCAGGGCTCGGCCTTCGACGACGATTCGGACGCGCCCAAGGAGGTGCCGGCCGTGCCGTCGCTGGCGGTGCTGCGGCCCCGCCGGACGGGCGCTGCGGCGGCCGCCGGCGGCGAGTCCACCGACGCCAACGGCAAGCCGCGCAAGCGGCTGCCGAGCTGGGACGACGTGCTCTTCGGCAGCGGCCCGGCCGCCCGCGAATCCTCCTGACGCTTCGCGTTGACGGGTGACCCTGCGGTCACCCGTCAACGCGAGCGCCCGAACCTCACCGGGCGTCTCCAACCCCTTCGGGATGAGGGGCGGCGACCCCGCGGACGGCCTCGGCGACGGCGCGGAAGTCCTTCTTGAGGATCGCACCGTGGTTGCTGGCGACCTTCGCGCCGATCGTGATGTTCGGGTTGCGGGCGGTCACCGCGTCGAGGCTGGCCCGGATCTGCTCCTGCTCGTCACCGCGACTGCCGAGGGACGTTCCGGAGGCGACCACGTACCGCACCGGGACGGTGATGGCGTCCAGCACCGGGCCCAGTTCGCGCTCGCGGGAGAGTTCGCCCAGTTCGATGTTGCTGTCCGCCATCTGGTCGGCGTTCATCCGCGGGGTCAGGCCGGTCGGGCGCAGCAGCGGCATGAACAGGTTCATCCGTCGGAACATCTTGCGGATCCGCTGCGCCATGGCATCGTCGAGCCAGTCGTGCGGGAACGCGCCGTCGACCAGGACCACGCCCAGGGCCCGCTCCGGGTTCCGGTTGGCCCAGTGCGCCGCGACCACCGCTCCGTAGGACCAGCCCACCAGCACCGCCTGGTCCACCCCTCGGGCGGCGAGAACGGCGTCGACGTCCCGAACCGCCGCCTCGAACGTGTAGTCGGCTGAGCGCTTCGACTTCCTGCCGCGAGCCCGCTCGTCGTAGGTGATGTGCCGGAACCCGGTACCCAGCTCGGCGATGACCCGCCGCCAGTAGCCCTGGGTGGCGAACTGGCCGTTGAGGTAGACCACGGGGATGCCGGGGCCGCCGGTGTCGGTGACGGCCAGGGCCGTGTCGTCGACCGACACCATGCCGGTCCAGGTCGAGTTGGTCGAGGACATGCTGTTGTTCGTCATATCGATCTGTCCTTTCAGAGGCTGCGGGCGTTGATGTCGCCCTGCAGGGTGCTGGCGTGGATGTCGAGCTCGACGCTGCCGTCGTTCTTGAGGGTGTTGCTGACGCGGCCGTGGCCGGTGCCGGCATCGAGGGCCGCCGAGACGCCGGCCGCCGCCGCGACCGAGATGTCGCCGGACTGGGTACGGAGGACGACCTTGCCGCGCAGGGCCTCGGCGACCCTGATGTCACCCCGGGCGGTGCTGATCTCGGCGGGGCCGTTGAGCCGTCCGACCTCGACGTCGCCGTCGATCGCGGTGAGGCGAACACTCGCGGCCTCGTCAATCTTGATGTCCCGGTACGCCCCGTCGACGGCGACGTCGCCGAGGCGGCCGACGCCCCGAAGCTCGGCGCTGGCGGCCTTGGCCTCGACGTGGGAGTCGGCGGGCACCCGGACGGTGACCTCCAGAGAGCCGGAGGGACCGAAGAGCTTGTTGATGGGACGTGCGGTCGTGATTCGCAGGACGCCGTCGGCGTAGGTAACGGTGGTCTGCTCGGCGGCTCTGGTGTCACTGCTCTTGGCGGGGTCGGCCGGGAGGACCTCGACGGTGGTGTCGGCGCGGTCCGCGGCGATGAGCTGGATGCGTCCGGCGGGGATGTCCAGGACGGCGGAGATGGGGGCGGGTGTGTCGAAGGTCTGCATTGTGCTCTCCCAGGTTTGGCGCTTGTTTCTGATATGGGAAACGCTACGTTGCTTTCCAGTTTTTGCAACAACCTTGTTGCAGCGAATCGCTGTTATGGCTGTTCGGACTCGTAATTTTGTTGCAACGACCCAGGATCTAATGCAACGCAATCCACGTCGCCGTTGCATTGGCATGCGGGTTAACGCTATGGTGGCGGAGTCGGGGGCCGCCGCCCTACGGGACCACGAGGGAGATCGCGATGCCGGGAGGCAGGCTCAGCCAGCAGGAACGCCAGCAGATCGCGCTGGGGCTGGCCGACAGCCTCCCCTACGCCGAGATCGCCCGACGCCTCGACCGTCCCACCTCGACGGTCACCCGCGAGGTGATGCGCAACGGCGGCCCCACCGGCTACCGCGCCGATCTGGCCCACCGCGCCACCGAGCGCCGCGCCCACCGGCGCAAGCCCGCTTCTTCCCGTGGGACTGAGGCGGCCCCCCGACCGGACGGACGCGACTTCCAGGCCGTGGCCGACTACGAGGAGACGTTCACCACCGTCCTCATGGCCTCCGGTCTGAACAAGATGGGCGCCCGAGTGTTGACCAACCTGTTCCTCACCGACTCGGGCAGTCTCACCGCGTCTGAACTCGCCCAGCGCCTCCAGGTCAGCCCGGCGTCGATCTCCAAGGCGATCACCTTCCTGGAGAGCCAGAGCCTCGTCCGCCGCCAACGCGACGAACGCCGCCGCGACCGCTACGTCATCGATGACGAGCTCTTCTACCAGGCGACGATCGCCAGCGCCCGGGCCAACGACCATCTCGTCGCGACCGCACGCCAGGGTGTCGCCCTCCTCGGAGCGCACACCCCCGCCGCCGCCCGGCTGGAGAACATCGCCCGCTTCCTCGACTTCATCAGCGAGAGCATCACCCGCGCCGCCGAACAGGCCCGCGAGGTTCTCCGCAGCGGGCCCTCCACCGCGACCAGCCACGTGCCGCCGGGTCACAGCGACCAGGCGGCAATCCGCTCGTAGCGCGGTCGGCCACCGAGGTGGCTGCGCATTAGCAGCAGCTCCGACGCCGGCCACGATGGCCCTTCGTATCCGTCCAGGCTGGCCCGGTCGGCCTCGACGTCGGCCGGGTCCATCCGGTCGCCGGGCCGGGCGACGGTCAGGTGCGGCCGGAACGGCTTCTGGTCGCACGGCAGCCGGCCGTGGCTCAGCCCGGACCGGATCAGCCCGGCCAGCACGTGCAACGCCTCGACCTCCCCCCGCAGGTCCACCCAGAGCACTGTGGACCGGTCCCGGCCGAACCGGCCACCGCCGCCGAGACTCAGCCGGGGCGCGGCGTCCCGGCCGTCCCGGAACCGCTCGGCGGCCAAGCCGAGCGCACTCTCCACCTCGACCAGCCGGGCAGACTCGACAGCACCGAGAAACGCCAGGGTGAGGTGCAGGTGGGCCGGGTCGGCGAGCCGGACGTTGACGCCAGCGGCGGTCGCCGCCGCGACGCGCAGACGGGCGACCTGTGCGCCGAGGTGATTGATCGCACCGACGGGCGGGCGGACCGCGACGAAGAGTCGCACGGCGTACGGCCGGTCAGCGGTGTCGCTGCCGGTGCCCGGCCCGGGCCGCCGGAAGGGCCAGCCCGGCGGCGTGCAGCACGCCCTCCACCCGGACCCGCTCGATCTCCTGATCGACGCCCTCCAGCTCGGCGAGGTGCTCGGCGATGCCGAGGGCGCGACAGGCAAGGCGAAGCCGGTCGTCGTACGCCTGGAGCAGCGCGCTGTGCCAGACCATCGAGCGACCGCTCCCGCCGACCCGCTGACCGCCGAGACGGCGCAGGTCGGCGGCGAGCTGCTCCAGCGGCCGGCGGTCAACACGGTCGAACTCGCTGAGGTCGATGTCCCGGGTCAGCGCGTCGGCTTCGACGGCCCGGTCGAGACGGGCGATCGTGCGTTTCTCCCGTCGGCGGTCACGCCACTCGGACCAGCCGCAGACCACCCGGTCGACGATCTCGTCGTAGCAGAAGAGCAGGGCGAATGCCGCCGGCAGAGTGGCCACGGCGAGGAACGCCAGGGCCAGCATCAGCGCGCGTCCGACTCCCACGTATCGACGCTAAGCCCCATCGTGCCGCCCCGCCACCGGTTTGGCCGCATCCGCGCGATCCGCGCAACCGGACGCGGCCCGGCCACGCCCTAAACCTCAGCAGTCGGTGGAGGTGACGTAGAAACGAGGCATCGGCAGCACCCGGAAACGCAGCCGGGCACCGGAGTGGCGTAGCTGCCAGGTGAGCGCGGTCAGCGCGGCGGCCAGCGAGATGAGCCCGCCCATCCAGATGCTGGCACCGGCACCGAAGTGCTCCGCGACCCAGCCGATCAGCGGCGCGCCGACCGGGTTGGTGCCCAGGAACACCAGCACCCACAGGGCCATCACCCGCCCCCGGAAGGCCGCGTCGACGCCCATCTGGATCCGCTGGTTGGCGGCCTGGGCGAAGAAGACCATGCTGAAGCCGGTCGGCACCAGCAGCACCACCACCAGCCAGTACGCCGAGGAGAGGCCGACCATGGTGCCGAAGCCGGCGCAGGCGATCGCCGCGCCGAGCACCAGCCACACCGACGGGCGGCTACGCCGACCGGTGCCGCTGAGCGCGCCGCCGAGCGCGCCGACGGCCAGTGCCGTGCTGAACAGGCCGAAGGAGGCGGCACCGGTGTGGAAGACCGTCTTCGCCAACGCGGCCAGGGTGAGCTGGAAGTTGAACAGCGACATGCCGATCACCGACATGATCGCCATCGGTAGCAGCAGGTCGGGGCGGCGCCACACGTACCGCAGACCGTCGACGACCCGGGCGGACGCCCGCTCGTCGCGCGGCAGCAGGGCCTCGCGGTGCAGCTCGGTTGTCCGCATCCGGACCACGTTGACGAGGGGCGCGACAGAGCTGACGGCGGTGAAGAGGAAGACCGGGCCCACGTCGAACGCGGCGATGGCCAGGCCGGCCACGGCCGGGCCGACGATCCGGGCGGAGTTGAACACGGCGGCGTTCAGCGACAGCGCGTTGGGCAGCAGCGGCGTGCCGACCAGCTCGGAGACGAACGCCTGCCGGACCGGGGTCTCCACCGCGTTGGCCGTGCCGAGCAGCGCGGCGAAGGCGAAGACGTGCCAGAGCTGCACCAGGTCGGTGAGGACCAGCAGGGACATGCCGAGCGCCAGCAGACTCCAGAAGGCGTTGGCGGCGAAGAGCAGCACCCGCTTGTCGTACCGGTCGGCGAGCCGGCCGGAGAGCAGGGTGAGCAGGAGCACCGGCGTGAACTGGCAGGCGGTGACCACGCCGAGCGCGGTGGCCGAGTTGTTGGAGAGCTCGAGGACGAGCCAGTCCTGGGCGATGAACATCATCCAGACGCCGATCAACTTGATCAGCTGCCCGGACGCGAAAAGGCGGTAGTTGCGGACCTGTAGGGACTGGAACATCGTGCTCAGCTTCGCCTGCACTCTTGGTGCGCCTCCTCCGGACGTACGCGTCATCGACAGGTGACGGCACGGACCCGGTGGCGCGGGTGCGGCTCAGGCGCGAGCGAGCTGCTGAAGAATCTCGGCGGCCCTCTGCAGGGTCTCCCGTTCGTCCTCGTCGAGTGCGGCCAGCCGGTGGGCCAGCCACTCGTCGCGGGCCCGCTCGAACTGGTCGAGCACGGCCTGCCCTCCTTCGGTCGCCGCGAGGATGACCTGCCGCCCGTCGGTCGGATGGGGTGTCCGCCGCACGAGGCCGCGGTCCTCCAACTTCCCGACGATCTTGGTCATCGTCGGCGGCTGCACCCGCTCCACGTCGGCCAGCTCCCGGGGCGTCATCGCGCCCGCCAGCCGCAGGCTGGTGAGCGCGGAGACCTGGGTGACCGTGAGGTCGCCGACCGGCCGGGCCTGTCGGACCCGCCGGTTGAGTCGGGTGATCGCATCACGCAGCTGGGGAGCCAGCTGCGCCGGTGGCACGCGTTCCGCCGTCACCGTCCGCTCCGTCACAGTAGTTAGCTTAACTAATGAGCCTGGCTAACGACATCCGTTATGACCAGGCTCACGAGGGGGGATTCAGATGGTACGGGCGGGGAATCCTGATCGACTCCCCGCCCGAACGCGCCTCAGAGCACCAGGGACTCGATCGGCCCACGCAGGAAGTACAGCACGAACAGCGCGGCCACCCCGTACAGCAACGGATGGATCTCCCGGGCCTTGCCCCGCGCCAGCTTGACCACCACGAAGGTGATCAGACCGGCGCCGATCCCGTTGGAGATCGAGTAGGTGAACGGCATCAGCACGATGGTGAGGAACGCCGGAATGGCGATCTCGTAGTCGGACCAGTCGATCGTCCGCACCGCGGTCATCATCAGGAAACCGACCACCACCAGCGCCGTCGACGCCGCCTCGAACGGCACGATCACGACCAGCGGCGCCAGGAACATCGCGAGCAGGAAGAGCGCGCCGGTGACCAGGTTGGCCACGCCGGTGCGCGCACCCTCCGCGACACCGGCGGCGCTCTCGATGTACGACGTGTTGCTGGAGGTGCTGGCCGCACCGCCGGCCGCCGCCGCGATCGAGTCGACCAGCAGGATCTCCTTGGCCTTCGGCGGCGTGCCCTGCTCGTCGAGCAGGTCGCCCTCCTGACCGACGGCGACCATCGTGCCCATGGTGTCGAAGAAGTCCGTGATCAGCAGCGTGAAGATGAACATCAGCACGACAAGCCAGCCGGCCCGGCCCCACGAGTCGAGCACGTTGAACTTGCCGAGCAGCGATAGGTCCGGCAGGTCGACCACCGTCTTGGGCAGCTCCGGCACGTTCAGCGACCAGCCCTTCGGGTTGGGCTGACCGTTGACGAACGACGGGCCGATGTTGCCGATCGCCTCGACGATCACCGCCAGCACCGTCGAGGCGAGGATGCCGATCAGGATCGCGCCCTTCACCCGACGGACCACCAGCACCAGCGTGATCAGCAGGCCCACCACGAAGACCAGCATCGGCCAGCTCACCAGCTTGCCGCCGATGCCCAGGCCGACCGGGACGGTGGTGTTGGCGGCGTCCGGGATGCGTCGGACGAAGCCGGCGTCCACCAGGCCGATGATGGTCAGGAACAGGCCGATGCCGACCCCGATAGCGGTCTTCAGCTGGGTCGGCACCGAGCGGAACACCGCGGTCCGCAGACCGGTCAGCACCAGCACCGCGATGATCAGACCCTCGATCACCACCAGGCCCATCGCGTCGGCCCAGGTCATCTCGGGGGCGATCTCGTACGCCACCAGGGCGTTGACGCCGAGACCGGCGGCGAGCGCCAGCGGGAACCGGCCGACCACCCCCATCAGGATGGTCATCAGGCCGGCGACCAGCGCGGTGCCGGCAGCCAGCGCGGGAATCGGGAGACTCTTGCCGTCACCGTCGACGGCGCCACCCAGGATCAGCGGGTTGAGCACCACGATGTACGCCATCGTGAAGAAGGTCGCCAGGCCACCGCGTACCTCACGGCTCAGCGTCGAGCCACGCGCGGAGATCTCGAAGAACCGGTCGAAACCGTTACGCGGATGAGCGGGTTTGGGAGGTGTGCCGTTCTCGGGCGGCGCTACTGCCATCAGGTCCTCGCAGGTGATCTTCCGGTTGTCGCGCGCATCGTCCCAGATCGTCAACGGGCAGGGGAAGTGGATCCCGTACGCTTGCCGAATGCCGAACGAGCAGCCACCGCGGCCCGCACCACTGGATCCGCCGATGGTGCCGTTCGCCCTCGCCGGGTTGATCGCGTGGGCGGTGGTCGGGCTGGTCCTGCTGATCTTCTTCCGGGGTTGGCTGACCGACCACGGTCACCAGAACTGGCTCTGGACCTGCCTCGCCGGTTTCCTGTGGGGTTTTCCGGGCCTCGCCGTGATGATGCGGCACGATGCCAACCGACGGCGCCGCCGCGCGAGGTGACCCGGCCACCGCGCCGGAGCACTCCGGCGCGGACGATCAGGAGTGCCCGTACGGCTCCGCCGGCTCAGCCGCCTCCACCGAGCCCGGGGCTCGGCTGACCGACATGGCCTCGACCGCGCTGTCGTCGTACACCGTGGGAAGCTCTTCGACCGCGGTCTCGGCCGCCTCGATCAACGTCTCGGAGTGGGCGCCGCAACCGTGATCGGCGCTCACCACCCGGCCGTCGTCGGGAGCGTAGAAGTTGCCGCACGCGCCGAAGGCCTGCCGCATCGCGCCGGCCAGCGGCAGGTAGAAGCCGCAGGTGCCGCACCGGGCGGTGGCCGGAGCGGCGGTCGAGATGGCCGCGGCGGGGCCGTGGTCACCCTCGTACCAGCGCTGCGCCGTGTCGATGCGACCCTCCCGGGAGAGCACGCGGGCGCGCCCGAGACCCAACTCCCACGCCGTCTCCTCGACCGCCGGGTCGTCGGAGAGCAGGTAACCGGGGACCAGTCGATCGTCGTCGGGCGAGGTCGGGAGCAGGTCACCCGGACCGAGGTCGCCCGGCTTGAGCCGCTCCTGCCAGGGCAGCCAGCCGGGCGCGAGCAGCGCGTCGGGGCCGGGGAGCAACACCGTCTCGCAGATGGTCACCGTCTTGCTGCGCGGCACCCGGGTGACGGTGACCGCCCAGCGCCAGCCGTTATAGCCGGCGAGGCCGCATTCGAAGTAGTGGGTGACCAGCCGATCACCCTCGGCCACGACCTGCAGGTGGGCGCCGACATCGTCGGCGTCCACCTCGGTGATGCCGGCGCGGGCCACCTCGACGGCGGCGGCGCAGACCTGGTCGAGACGGGCTGCGCGGGTGGAGGCGGGCCTGGTCACCAGACCATTGTTCCCCATGCGCCTCGCAGGGGTGACAGGGACTCCCGGGGAACCTTTCCCAGCGGTGGTGCGGCGTACCCGGATCAGATGGGCGAGGATGGTGCACATGCCGTCGTACTCCCGCTCCGGGCGATCCGTCCTCGGGCGGACCGTCGGCACCGGCATTCGCGCCATCCGTCTGCTGCTGCGTGGTTCGGTGGGCAGCGGCCGCTGGGTGACCCGCCGGGCCGGTCGGGCCCGCGCCCGGGGCGCCGGCGGCGAGGTCGGCATGGTTCGCCTGTTCGACCTGCACGCGCTCTCCTGTGCCGGCGACACCCTTATCGCCATCGGCCTGGCCGGCACGATCTTCTTCAACGTGCCGCTCGGCGAGGCCCGCAGCAAGGTCGCGCTCTACCTGCTGGTGACCATGGTGCCGTTCGCGATGCTCGCCCCGGTGGTGGGCCCGCTGCTGGATCACTTCCGGCACGGCCGGCGGTACGCCCTGGCCGCGACGATGCTCGGCCGCGCCTTCCTGGCCTGGTTGATCTCCGACTACATCCACGGCTTCGGGCTCTATCCGGCCGCGTTCGGAGTGCTCGCGCTCTCCCGGGCGTACGGTGTGGCCCGCTCCGCGGCGGTGCCCCGGTTGTTGCCGGAGGGCCTCGGCCTGTCCCAGGTGGGCGCCCGGGCCAGCGTCTACGGCACGGTCGCGGGTGCGTTGGTGGCGCCGATCGGGTTGGCCGCGTTCTGGTTCGGGCCGCAGTGGCCGCTACGGGTCGCGTCGGTGATCTTCCTGGTCGGCATGGTGATCTCCCTGCGGTTGCCACCGAAGGCCGACTCGGAACCACCGGAGCGGGTCCCCCGGCCACTGCGCGCGCTGGGCCGCCGCCGTGGCGATCGGCCACTGGGCCGGGGCCGCCCGTCCGGCCGACTGGTGATCGCCACCCTGATCGGCGCCGCGACGCTCCGCGCGCTCTACGGCTTCCTGCTGCTCTTCCTCGCCTTCGCGATCAAGAAGGGCGACCTGACCACCGTGGTGTTCGGCCGGGACCTGGGCGCCGAGTGGGCGTTGGGCGTGGTCGGCGGCGCGCTCGCGGTCGGCACCTTCCTGGCCACCGCCATCGGCACCCGACTGCGCATCCACCGGCCGACCGCCATCCAGTCCAGCAGCATGATCATCGTGGCCGGGGTGGCGGTGCTCGCCGTCATCCAGTTCTCGTTGGTGATGGTCGCCCTGCTCTGCCTGGTCGCCGCGCTGGTCAGCGGGATAGCGAAGCTGGCCGTGGACGCCTCGATCCAGGAGCGCATCCCGGAACGGTTGCGCGCCAGTTCCTTCGCCCACTCCGAGACGGTGCTGATGCTCGCCTTCGTCGCCGGCGGCGGGCTCGGGCTGGTGCCGTTCGATGGTCGGATGGGCATCGCGGTCGCCGCCGGGGTGGGCGTACTCGCCGCGATCCGGGGTGTGCTGGCCGCCGCCCGGCTGCGCGGCGAAAAGCTGGCCGGCCGGCCGCTCGGCGACGACGAGCTGACCGAGGACGAGCCGGCGGACGAGCCCGGGGACCCCGCGCCCACCTCACCGGCACCGGCCCAGACCAGCTCACCGCAGTACGACGACCCAAGCCTCGCCCCGCCGGGCTACCACATCTACCGCCCGTCGTCGGCGGTTGGCGGCCCGGGTGGCGGGGCCGACGACGAGACCCGCCGCGAGTCCCCCGGCTCACTCTCGTGACCGGTCTGCTGGTGGTGACGGCGGTGCCAGCCGAGGCGGACGCGGTCCGCGCCGGGCTGACCGACCACACCGTGACCGTCACGCCGATCGGTGTGGGCCCGGCCGTCGCCGGTGCCGCCACCGCCCGTCTGCTGGCGCTGGCCGAGGCCGCCGGCCGCCCGTACCGTGCGGTGGTCAGCGCCGGCGTGGCCGGCGGCTTCACCGGGCGGGCCGAGGTCGGCGACACGGTGCTCGGCACCGCCAGCATCGCCGCCGACCTGGGCGCGGAGTCGCCCGACGGCTTCATCCCCGTCGACGAGCTGGGCATGCCGCCCGCGCTGCTCGGCGCCGGCAGCAGGGTGCCGACGGACCCGGGCCTACTGGCGGCACTGCGGACCGCCCTCCCGACGGCCACGGTCGGCCCGGTGCTCACGGTCAGCACCGTCACCGGCACCACCGCCGGCACCGAGGAGCTGCGCCGGAGACATCCGGAAGCGGTCGCCGAAGCCATGGAGGGGTACGGCGTGGCGGTCGCCGCGGCGCAGGCCGGGGTGCCCTTCGCCGAGCTGCGCACCATCTCCAACCCGATCGGCCCCCGCGACCGGGACGCCTGGCGGCTGCGTGAAGCCCTCGCCGCCCTGACCGCGGCAGCCCCGGCGCTGCGCTGACCCGGCGCTGCGCTGACCCGGCGCTGCGCTGACCCGGCGCTGCGCTGCCTGGCCGACGGTCAGGAGAAGCAGCGTTTGCCGGAGTGGCCCAGGCGGAGCGCGATCGGGCGGCGGGCCTCGATCTCGAAGCCGCACGCCAGCAGCAGGTCGGCGCCGAACCCCTCGGCGATAGCGGCCGCGTCGTCGATGCCCGCCTCGCGCATCCGGTCACCAGTGCGGTCACCAGCCGACGCCCGAGCCCCAACCGCCGGTACCGGGCATCGACAAGCACGCCGTCGAGCACCATCTCCCGCTCCGGCACGTCCGGATGCCACTTTCCGTACTCCAGGAACGGGCTCCGCTCGTGGGCCCGCAGTTCGCCCAACAGCGTTCCGTCGGGAAGTTCGGCGACGTACCGCCAGGAGGTGGCCGGCAGGTCGCCGCTGACTCAGATCGGCTCGGCGACGCAGAGCGCGCAGCGCCCGGCCGAGATCGGCTCCGCCGCCCTCGGTGTGGTCACTCGCGTCGTTCACAGTCCGATGTTCCCGGCTGGTCAGCGAGCTATCAACACCCTGTGTCGAGCTGTGGATAACCCTGTGGACAACCGCTCCGACCGGTGGATGACTTACTCCCGCGGTCCCTTTGGAGCTGAATCGTTTGCGGCATCGCCCCGCGACCGATCACCGCCCGAGCCTGCACGCCCCAACCCGCCTCCGGTCACCGCCCGAGCCTGCACGCCCCAACACGCCTCCGGATTCCGAGGTGGACCTGCGCGGCGAGGGCGGCGCCCGGTCGCCGTGGTGGAGTCGTCGACCGGCCGGCTGCTCGGCCCCGCGTTCGTGGTCGCTAACTTTCTGCGCTGGGCGATTCGTTTACGACATAAGCTCCAAAGGGAGATTGGGGTGGGTGCTCGACCTGGCTGGGCCGGCCGTTTCCCGGCGTTGTTTCCGCCCGGCGGGCGTCCGCCGCAGTTCGTGCCGCCGCCACGCTCCGACGCGGATCACGCTCGCGGGGTGGGTGCGGACCCCGGGCGGAGGGCGGGGCTACCGTGAGGGTGTGGCGCTCTCCCTGGCGATCTCGCCCTGCCCCAACGACACGTTCGTCTTCCACGCGCTGGTGCACGGGCGGGTGCCCGGCGCGCCGCCGGTCGAGGTGACGTACGCCGACGTGGACGTCACCAACACGGCGGCCGAGCGGGGCGCTTTCGACCTGGTGAAGGTGAGCTTCGCGGCGCTGCCCTGGCTGCTTGACGACTACCACCTGCTGCCCTGCGGCGGCGCGCTCGGTCGCGGTTGCGGCCCGCTGGTGCTCACCCGGGGCGACCGTGACGGCGGGCCGGACCGCACCGACCTGACCGGTGCCACGGTGGCGGTGCCGGGCGACCGGACCACCGCGTACCTGCTGTTCCGGCTCTGGTCGGCCGGGCGACCGCCGGCCCGGATCGAGGTGGTCCCGTTCCACGAGATCATGCCCGGCGTGGCGGCTGGGCGCTACGACGCTGGGCTGGTCATCCACGAGGCCCGGTTCACCTACCACCGGCACGGCCTGAGCGCCCTGGTCGACCTCGGCGAGTGGTGGGAGGCCGACACCGGCCTGCCCATCCCCCTCGGTGCGATCCTGGCCCGTCGTGGGGCGGTCGACCCGGAGGCCGCGGCCGGCTGGGTCCGCGAGTCGGTCCGGCAGGCCTGGGCGGACCCGGCGGCCAGCCGGGAGTACGTGTTGGCGCACGCCCAGGAGATGGAACTCGACGTGGTGGACCGGCACATCGGCCTCTACGTCAACGAGTTCACCGCGGACCTGGGCGAGGCCGGCTTCGCCGCGGTGGCGGCACTGCTCGACCGGGCCGCCACCGCCGGCCTGGTGCCTCAGACCTCCAGCTCGCGTGCCACCGCGTGGACCAGCTGAGCGATCTTCTGCGCGGCCTTCTTGTCCGGGTACCGGCCCCGGCGCAGGTCCGGCTGGACCTTCGCCTCCAGCACCTTGATCATGTCTTCGACCAGGCCGTGCAGCTCCTCGGCCGGCCGACGGCGCAGCTCCGCCATCGACGGCGGCGCGTCCAGCAGCTTGACTCCCATGGCCTGCGCGCCCCGGCGGCTGTCCACCACGCTGAAGTCGACCCGCTGGCCACCCTTGAGGTCGGTGACACCCGCCGGCAGCGCCCCCTTGGGCAGGAACACGTCGCCGCCCTCGTCACTCGTGACGAAGCCGTATCCCTTGGCCGTGTCGTACCACTTCACTCGACCCGTAGGCACCTGAAAACCCCTGCTTCACTTGAGCCGCTACTGCTCCAAGGCTAGCTGGATCATCCCGTCGAGCGCCGCTGGGAATTCGACGAGCCCGTCCAGCACCACATCCGCCCCGGCCGCGCGCAGCTCGTCCGAGGAGCACGGGCCGGTCGCGACGCCGATGCCGGGCACCCCGGCCGCAGCCGCCGCCACCATGTCCGCGACATGGTCACCGACGTAGTGGGTCGCGCCGTGCTCCCGCAGAGCGGTCGCCTTCTGCTCGGCGAACAGGTCACCGGCCAACTCGTCGACCGTGAGACCGAGGTGGTCCAGGTGCAACCGGGCCAGCCGGCCGATCTTGGAGGTGACGACCAGCACCCGGCCACCCCGCGCACGGACCGCGTCGATGGCCTCCCGCGCGCCGGGCAGCAGGAGCGTAGGGGTGATCGCGTACGCCGGGTACAGCTCGCGATACACCCGTACGGCCGACTCGACCTGCTCCGGCGGGAACCAGTGCGCGATCTCGGTACGCAGCGGCGGACCGAGCCGGGACACCGCCAGCTCGGCGTCGACCGGCACACCGGTCCTCGCGGTCAGCGCCCGGTAGGCCGCGGCGATGCCGGGGCGGGAGTCCACCAGGGTCATGTCGAGGTCGAATCCGACGGTCAGTGCGGGCATGTCGAGAAACGTACCGGCTACTCACAGTCGGCCGGACGTCCGAGGGGCGCGGAAGCCCGGTGCCGGGCTAGCGTGGAAAGACGATGACCACCTCACTCGCCGACCACCTGCGGTCGCTGCCCGACGAGTCACTGGCCGCGCTCCTCCAGCTGCGGCCCGACCTCGTCGTGCCTGTGCCGTCCGACGTCTCCGCCCTGGCCATCCGGGCCCAGTCCCGGGTGTCCGTGGCTCGCGCGCTGGACGGTCTGGACCAGTTCACCCTCCAGATCCTCGACGCCGCTCGCCTCACCCGGAATCCGGACGACGCCACCACGACCACCGAAACCGTGCTCGCGATGGCGACCTCCGGGCCGCAACCGCCGGCTCCGACGGCCGTCCGGGCCGCCGTGGGCCGACTACGTGCGCTCTTCCTGCTGTACGGCCCGGAGCACGCGCTCCAGGTGGTGCCCGCCGTCGACGAGGTCGCCCCGTACCCCGCCGGGCTCGGCCGGCCGGCCGCGGAGCTGGACCCGCGCACGGCCGCGCTCTGCGCGGACCCGGCGAAGCTCCGGCGGACGGTGCTCGCCGCCCCGCCCTCGGCCCGGGCGATCCTGGACCGGTTGGCGGCCGGTCCGCCGGTGGGCAGCGTGCCGCCCGGGGCGTTGCAGGCGCCGCCGCTGGGCGCGGAGGACCCGGTCCTCTCCGACCCGACCAACGGAGGCGCCCCGACCGGGTCCCCGGTGCGGTGGCTCGTCGACAACCGGCTGCTGGTCCCGGTGACGACCGGCTCGTCCACGGCCAGCGGAACCGTGGAGCTGCCCCGCGAGGTCGGCCTGCTGCTGCGCCGCGACAGCGGCCCACTCGGGCCGCTGCGCACCAGCCCACCGCCGGTGACCGCCGCGCCGCGCGAGCCGAAGGCGGTCGACTCGGCCGGGGCCGGGCAGACCATGGAGGTGGTCCGGAACACCGAAGGGCTGCTGGAGCAGCTCGCCGACGAGCCCGCGCCGGTGCTGCGTTCGGGCGGCATCGGGGTGCGGGATCTGCGCCGGTTGGCACGTACCGCCGGGCTGGACGAACCGACCACCGCGCTGCTGCTGGAGGTCGCGTACGCGGCGGGGCTCCTCGGTGAGCTGGAGATACCCGGCGCGACCACCGGCCGGTACGGGGCGGACCAGCAGGTGCTGCCGACCGGCGGGTACGAGGTGTGGCGGGCCGCCTCGCTGGCCCAACGCTGGGAGCAGCTCGCCCGAGCGTGGCTGACCATGACCCGGCAGGTGGGGCTTGTGGGTCGCCGTGACGACCGGGACCGGCCGATTACCGCGCTCTCCGCCGAGGCCGAGCGGGCCAGCGTGCCGGCCACCCGGCGGGCGGTGCTCGGGGTGCTCGCCGATCTGGAGCCGGCGACGGCGCCCACCCCGGAGGAGGTGCAGAACCTGCTGGACTGGCGGGCCCCGCGCCGCAGCCGGGGCCGGGACGCCGCCCACCGGGAGGTGCTGGCCGAGGCCGCGCAGCTGGGCGTGACGGGGCTCGGGGCGCTCACCTCGTACGGTCGGCTGCTGCTGGGTGACCTGACGTCGACCGACGAGCGGGGTGACGACCCGCTGGGCGTGCACGCGGACGTTGAGAGTGGCGACCCGTCCAGTGCCGCGCGGGCGTTGGACGCCCTGCTGCCCGCACCTGTCGACCACTTCCTGGTGCAGGCCGACCTGACCGTGGTGGTGCCCGGCCCACCCGAGCCGGCGCTCGCCGTCGAGCTGGAGGCGATGACCGAGCTGGAGTCGGCCGGCGGGGCCAGCGTGCACCGGGTCACCACGGCGAGCGTGCGGCGTGCACTGGATTCCGGCTACACGGCCGACGACCTGCACGACGTGTTCCGGCGCCGGTCGCGTACCCCGGTGCCGCAGGGGCTCACCTATTTGATCGACGACGTGGCGCGTAAGCACGGCGGGCTGCGGGTCGGCCTGGCCGGGGCGTACCTGCGCAGCGACGACGAGACGCTGATCAGTGAGGTGCTGGCCGACCGGCGACTGGAGTCGTTGGCGCTGCGGCGGCTCGCCCCGACGGTGCTGTGCACGCAGTACCAGGTCGGTCGGCTGCTGGGTGCGCTTCGCGACGCGGGGTACGCCCCCGTGCAGGAGGACGGCACGGGCAGCACGGTGCTGGCCCGGCCACGAATCCGGCGGGCCCCGCCCCGGGTGTCGGTGACCACCCGGACGATCGATCCGCTGGCGGCCCCGAAGCTACCCATGCCCCGGCTGCTCGGCGTGGTGGAGCACATCCGGCGGGGTGACGCGGCGGCGCGGGCGGCCCGGCGGGCACCGGCGGTGGTGCGCGGCGGTGCGCCGGGGCTGGGCGGTGGCCCGGTGCCGGCACACACCCACAGCGAGGCCCTGGCGGTGCTCCAACAGGCGGTCCGGGACAAGGCGCTGGTGTGGGTGGGTTACGTCGACGCGCACGGGGCGACCGCGTCGCGCCTGCTCAAGCCGGTCTCGATCGGTGCCGGCTACCTGCGGGCCGAGGACGAACGGACCGAGATGCTGCACACGTTCGCGCTGCACCGGATCACCGCGGCGGTGGTGGCGGACTGACCGACGGCGCCACCGTGCGGGCGCTGTCGGTCAGCGGCGGCTGCGGCGTACGGTGCCGACCACCGAGATGATCAGCAGCAGCGCGAAGCCGGCACCGGCGGACTCCCCGACCGAGTCGACGAAGCCCTGCTGGAGCACCAGCCAGCCGAAGAGGAACCACCCGAGGAGGAGCGTCGCCGCGACGAGGTACGCGATCACGGTCGCCCGGGACACCTCGTCGGGTGGTGCGTGCTCGTGCTCTGCGATCACGTCACGGTCGACCGTCATGCCCAGCCTCCCCGCCCGGTCCGGCCCTGGACTCCCAAGGGTGACACTCGAAAGTCCGGTCCGACAGGGGGTTACCACCCCGATTCGCTGCTTGCGACTCAGGTGCCGGGGCGTCGGCCGATCAGCACCACCCGGGTGCCGACCTTGCCGAGCTCCCACATCCGGACGGCGTCGGCGTGCAGGAGGTTGACGCACCCGTGCGAGCCGATCGACTTCTCGTGCAGGTAGGTGGTGGTCTCGTGGAAGCCCATCCCCTGGGTGAAGTGCTGCCAGTACGGCAGCCACACCTCGTACGGGTCGGACCACTCCTTGGGGTTGCGGTAGTTGACGGTGTATGTGCCGGCCGGGGTGCGGTAGCCGGACATGCCGGTGCGGGTCACCGTCGGCGCCATGATCACCTTGCCGCCGCGGAGCGCCCAGACGGTCTGCCGGGTCAGGTCCACGCAGAACGTGGTGCCCGTGCCGGCCTTGCAGCGGGTCGTGTCGGTGGTGGCGAGGCGCTGGGCCACGTCGAGGGTGGTCGGTCCGGCGCGACCCTCGACGGGGCGAATGCCGTACCTCTTTTGGAACTTCTTGATCGCGGCGCAGTCGGCGGCGGACTGCCGACCGTCCACGGTCACCGTCCCGAACCCGCCCAACCGGGCCAGGTAGGTCTCCACCGCGCGCTGGTGCTGACCCTGGGGGCAGCCGGCGACCTTCGGCGTACCGGTGCTGGGGGTCGTCGTGGGTGCTGCCGTGCGGGTCGGCTTCGGCGTGGGTTTGCGGGAGGGTTTGGGGGTGGGCGCCGCCGGCGTGGGCCGGCCGTGCTGGTCCGGCCCGGGCGTGTCGCTCGCCCCCGTTGCCTGTTCCGCCGCACCGACTGGGGCGGCTCCCCCGCCACCACTCCCGCCGGACTGCGGATCGAACGCGCACGCACCCGCGCCGACCAGCACGACCACCACAAGGGCGACCAGCCGGGAAGTGATCCGGACATGCTCCATGGGCCCTCCCCAGACAGTCGTCCCTTTACTAGACGTTCGTGAGTGCCGTCACGGTTGCGGCCGGTGAGCAACTTTCTTCCGCCGTCCCGCATCGTGCAACACTGGATGGTCGGCCAGCGGCGGGTATGCGACCCGTTCCGGCCGGACGGCCAACCGAGGAGAGGACGCTGGCGTGAGCGGTGGACCACTGATCGTGCAGTCGGACAAGACCCTGCTGCTGGAGATCGACCACCCCGACGCGCAGGCCTGCCGGATGGCGATCGCGCCGTTCGCGGAGCTGGAACGCTCGCCGGAGCACGTGCACACCTACCGCCTGACCCCGCTGGGTCTGTGGAACGCCCGCGCGGCGGGGCACGACGCCGAGGGCGTCGTGGACTCGCTGCTCAAGTACTCCCGCTACCCGGTGCCGCACGCGCTGCTGGTGGACGTGGCCGAGACGATGGACCGGTACGGCCGGCTCCAGCTCGCCAACGACCCGGCGTACGGGCTGGTGCTGCGCGCACTGGACCGGCTGGTGCTGATCGAGGTGGCCAAGAGCAAGAAGCTCGCCGGGATGCTCGGCGACAAGATCGACGACGACACCATCCGGGTGCACCCGTCCGAGCGCGGCCGGCTCAAGCAGGCGCTGCTCAAGCTGGGCTGGCCGGCGGAGGACCTGGCCGGTTACGTCGACGGTGAGGCGCACCCGATCGAGCTGGCCGAGGCCGGCAAGGACGGGCGCAAGCCGTGGACGCTGCGCTCGTACCAGCGGGAGGCCGTCGAGGCGTTCTGGGCCGGCGGGTCGGGGGTGGTGGTGCTGCCCTGCGGCGCCGGCAAGACCCTGGTCGGCGCGGCGGCGATGGCCGAGGCGAAGGCGACCACCCTGATCCTGGTCACCAACACGGTCGCCGGCCGGCAGTGGAAGCGGGAGCTGATCGCCCGTACGTCGCTGACCGAGGAGGAGATCGGCGAGTACTCCGGCGAGCGCAAGGAGATCCGCCCGGTCACCATCGCGACGTACCAGGTGCTCACCTCACGGCGCGGCGGCGCGTTCACCCACCTGGACCTCTTCGGGGCCCGCGACTGGGGCCTGGTCGTCTACGACGAGGTGCACCTGCTGCCCGCGCCGATCTTCCGGTTCACGGCGGACCTCCAGGCCCGCCGCCGGCTGGGCCTCACCGCGACTCTGGTACGCGAGGACGGCCGCGAGGGGGACGTGTTCAGCCTCATCGGCCCGAAGCGGTACGACGCGCCGTGGAAGGACATCGAGTCGCAGGGCTGGATCGCCCCGGCCGAGTGCACCGAGGTCAGGGTGACCCTGACCGACGCGGAGCGGATGTCGTACGCGACGGCGGAGGCCGAGGAGCGCTACCGGATGGCGGCGACCGCCCGCACCAAGCTGCCGGTGGTCAAGGCGCTTGTCGACCGTCACCCGGACGACCAGGTGCTGGTGATCGGCGCGTACATCGATCAGCTGCACCAGCTCGGCGAGTACCTCGACGCGCCGATCATCCAGGGCTCGACCACCAACAAGGAGCGGGAACGGCTCTTCGACGCGTTCCGCACCGGGGAGATCCGCACGCTGGTGATCTCGAAGGTCGGCAACTTCTCCATCGACCTGCCCGAGGCGGCGGTGGCGATCCAGGTGTCGGGGACGTTCGGGTCACGCCAGGAGGAGGCGCAGCGGCTCGGCCGGGTGCTCCGGCCGAAGGCCGACGGCCGGCAGGCGCACTTCTACACGGTGGTGTCCCGGGACACGATCGACACGGAGTACGCGGCCCACCGGCAACGCTTCCTCGCCGAGCAGGGGTACGCGTACACGATCGTCGACGCCGACGACGTCCTCGGCCCGTCCCTGCCGTCCTTCGACTGAGCGCGGTGGGCCGCTCCGTTCGAGGCGGCCCACCGCGTCATCGCCGGATCAGGAGAAGTCGACTAGGAAGTAGTAGTTGGCCGGGTCGGTCCACCCGCCGTCGGCCGTACGTCCGCGCACGCTTATGGTGTGCGAGTTGGTCGAGGTCGGCGTGTAGGTGACGGTGGCGACGCCGGTGGTGTTCGCCGCCACTCGCGCCGGCTCCCCGCCGTCGATCGTGTACTCGAACTCCACCACGCCCGGGCTGCCCTGAGTGAAGGTGAAGTCGCCCGGTACGCCGACACCACCGGCCCACTCGCTCTCGGGATAGGTGGTCGACGACACCCGTGGTGCGGTGCCGACCAGGAAGGGATAGTCCGTCTGCGGCGTGTACTCGCCCGCTTCGGTGCGGCCCCGGACGGAGAACACGTTCGCGCCATTCCGTTCCATGGTCACCGAGATGTCGGTGACCAGCGCGTCGGGCGCCTTCGGCACGCTCTGCCAGGCGCCGCCGTTGAGCTGGTACTCGAAGGTCGTCACCTCGCCGATCTCGGTGTAGACACCGAACCTGCCGACCGCGCCGATCCCGCCACGCGGGGTGTACTCGTCGTACGCACTGCTCACGTTCACTCGCGGATCGCGTACCCGGAAGTAGTACCGCCGTTCGGCGCTGGCCGTGCCGTCGGCCGTCCGGCTGGTGACCGTCAGCAGGGTGTACCCGGAGTGCGCGGGCGTGATCTCGATGGTCGCCTTGCCGTCCGGTCCGACGGGCACCACCTGCTCCTCGCCGCTGTACTCGAGCACGTAGCGGTACTCCACCACGTCGGAGCGACCCGGGCTGAAGGTGAACCGGCCCGGCTGGCCGGGCTGGCCGCCTTCGCCGTTCTCCGGGTAGTCGCTGGACGTCACCACGGGAGCGTCGCTGACTTCGAACGTGTAGGTCCGCGTCGGCGAGAAGGACCCGTCCAGGAAGCGCGTACGCACCGTCAGCGTGTTGCTGCCGGAGTGATCCGGGGCGAGCGTGACCCGGGCCCAGCTGTACTCGGGGTCGGCGGTCTGCTCGGGCCCGTCGTTGAGCCGGTAGAGGTAGGCGTCCACGTCCGGCATCGCGGTGTCGAAGTCGAACTCACCCGGGATGCCCACCCCGCCCCACGCGCCATACTCGTAGTAGGTGCCGGAGGACACGGTCGGCTTGGTGTCGATGACGTTGAACTGGTACTGCTCGACCTCCGAGAGGGTGCCGTCGGCGCTGATGCTGCGCACGTTCAGCGTGTACCAGTTGGGCTCCGTCGGCGTCCAACGCAGCACCGCGCTGCCGTCCTCCGCCGCGTCGATGCGCTGGAACTCGTCATAGCGGAACGCGTACTCGTAGGCCACCACGCCCGCCCGACCGGGACGGAAGGTGAAGCTGCCGGCACGGTCCACCACACCGTCGTGGTCCGGGAAGGCGAAGTCGGCCGATTCCACGACCGGGGTGTCGCGGACCCGCACGTCCTCGCTGTACGCGCCGACCAACTCGGTGCCGACGTAGCTGCTCACCTGGAGCCGGACGGTACCGCTCTGCGGGAACACCACCGGAACGTCGGTCGTCCCATCGGTGTCCGCCGGGACTCGAACCTCTGCAGCGTCGCCGATGCGGTAGCCGAACTCGGTGACGCCCTCCACATTGGTGGAGATCGCCAGTTTGCTCGGCAGGTCGACACCGCCCATGGTCACCCGCACCTGCGGCGCGGTGGACTTGACGTAGAACCGGTAGTCAGCCACCTCGGAGGAGTTCGACGCGCTGTCCACGCTGCGCACGCTCAGGTACTCGACGAACGAGGTGGGCGTGTATTCGAAGGTGACATCCGCGCCCGGCCGCGGTGCGGCGATGTAGGTGTACGTCTCGCCGAAGCGCCCCCAGTAGTAGCCGACCACGTCCGACGACCCGTTCGCCTTCACGGTGAACGTGCCCGGTACCCCCGAGCCACCATGCGGCTGGCCGTCGTCCGGGTACTTCACCGAACTGATCACTGGCGTGGCCGGTCGCTCGCCGTCGACCTTCACAAAGCACGGCTTCGCCCACGACGAGTAGTCGTGCCCGTCGTAGGCGCGGGCAGTCCACGCCACCACGGTCCCGTGTGGGTACTGCCCCATGTCCCAGGTGACTTTGGCGAGGGCGCCTCCGTAGCCGGATCCGAACAACTCGGAACGCTGGTCCTCATGGCCGATCGGCCACGCGGCG
Organism: Micromonospora sp. NPDC050784; assembly: GCF_044456765.1. NCBI lineage: Bacteria > Bacillati > Actinomycetota > Actinomycetes > Micromonosporales > Micromonosporaceae > Micromonospora > Micromonospora sp. NPDC050784. Next base: position 117,336 of record NZ_JBITGG010000002.1, read on the forward strand.
AACTGCCCGTTGTAGTTGAAGTCGTTGGGGTCCGCGTCCGCTCCCCGGACCATGAAGGTGTAGTTGCGTGCCCCCACGGGCTGCGGCTTGTCCTTCGTGCCGCAGGACCAGGACGGAAACTCGAGCCCGATCTGGGTCACCGTCGGCGCGTGGTTCGACTCGCTGTGGATCACGGGGAACGGGCGGAGCTTACGGCCGTGGGAGAGGTCGCCCTCGTACCCGTGCGGCACCCGGATTTCGACGGTCAGGGTCTTCTTGCCCTGCTTAGCCAACTTCTGCAGGGCGGGCATGATGTCCCAGGCGAGATAGCCGGGGCAGGTCGCCTCGCCGCCGGCCTGCACGGTGCCGAGTAGTTCACGTCGACGCGGTGCCGAATCCCAACTCGTCGTCGTCTTGATCTCATCGGTTCGCCACAGCTCGACCGGTTGCGCTGACGTGCAGTCGGCCGCCGACCGCTCGGCGATGACGAGATCCGCCTTGTGGATGACCGTTCCGCTGAAACGTGAGATGTCGAAGCTGAAGTAGGACCGGGATTTGTGCTTCTTCCCGCCCTCGTCGGTCCAGGCGCCGATCGGCGCGTCACCGCTGGTGTCAACGAATGACGTCTTCGGCAGTTGAGAGTCGGTGTATGCCCAACCCGACTTGCCCACGTCCCGCTGTTGGTAGGCCTGAGCCGGCACTGCGGTCACGCTGACCAGACCCGCACCGAGCACCATGCCGAGTGACGCGGCCAGTAATCTTCGTACGCGCACGACGATGCCCTCCCCCCGTAGACGATGGCGTACGTCGCCATCGAAGGGGGCGAGCATATCGGCGCATTATCAAGCTACGCCTCAGCAATCCGGGTCGTCTCGGACTCGTCAATGAGGACGGAAATCGACTCGGTTTCACGAAGTCGCGGGGGCGGATTGGTGCCCCGGCTTCACGGAAACCGGTGGATCAGAGTGTCGGGCGCGGGCGGGGACGCGGTGTCTCTCGCACTCGCTATGGAGCTGATGTCGTAGACGAGTCAGCCATCCGCATGGATGGCGGCCACGGACAACGCCGGGCGGGCCTCCCACGGCGCGCGCCGGGCAGCCATTGAGCGTCAGCGCTTGCGGGACTCCGCGACGAAGACCCCGCGCCCCGGACGACCGACGAGCACGTCCTGTTCCCGTAGCTTCGCCACCGCACGACTGATCGTGGACTGTGAGACGTCGTACTCGTCTGCCAGCACGCGGCCGGACGGGAGCTGGGACCCAGGCGGATAGGTCCCGTCCTTGATCTTCTTCAGCAGATCGTCGAGCAACTCGTCCATTGTGGGCGGGATAGGCACGTGGAGCCCCTTGCAGTCGGTTGGCTCGCCCAGTATTGATCAGCCGCTTCGACGCAGGCAACGTATGTAGCGCGAGTGACCTAGGTGGGTAACTGACTCGGAGACGTGCTTTACATAGGTGACTCAGTATCGGTAGCGTCGCTCTCGGTGATGCGGTGCTGCTGCGGTCGGTTGGCGCCTCTCGTGCTGGTCTCGCATCGCCGCCGAGATCCGACCGTCGAGACTCCATCCGCCGCGCTCCCCGGCGCGGCCCTGCTGCCGTACCCCCGAACGACCGCGGGCCGGGCGGTCTCCGCCGACCGCAACCGGCGGAGACCGCCCTCCACGTCGGTCCCATCTGACGAAGGGCAGTCACCGTGCGTAACCTGATCCGACGGCTGGCGAGCCGACGCGACGAGCCACCTCCGACGAGAGGGCGGGCAGAGCAGCCGCAGCCCTGGCAGAGCCTCGAACGGCGCCGCCACCGATGAGCGACCGTTGGGTTATCCACCTGCCGATCACCGCGCCCGACCTGCTGCGGGCCCGGATCTTCGCGCGTACCGCCGCTCGGGTGTTGGTCCGGCTCAGCGCGCGGGTCGAGCCGGGCGGGGTGACCGTCTCGGCGGAGGACCAGCAGGGCGTACGACATTGGGTCTTCTGTGATCGGCCACTACCCGGCGGCGCGCGGTGCGCCCTGCCCACCGACCACCTGTCGCCCTGCGCCCGACGCACGCCCAGGCCCAGCGGTCGGTGAACTTAGCGCGTGGCAACGCTCAGCGGGAGAAGCGGTCCACCAGCACCGCCAGCCGGCGGTCGTGGCCGGGGCGGCGGAGCCGGCCGCTGCGCATCAGCGTGACCAGCCCGTGCAGGCCGCTCCAGAACGTCTCGGTGACCGTCTCCAGGTCGTCGTCCCCGGCGACCGGGCGCACCGCCTCGGCCAGTTCGGCGAAGCCGCGGGCCAGGTCCGTCGGGACGTCCTGGGTGGCGAACGGCAGGTCCACGGCGAGGGTGAACATCGCGTCGTAGAGCGCGGGACGCTGCTCGGCGAACGCGACGTATGCCGCCGCCACGTCGGCGACCACCTGCCGAGGGCTGGCGGCCGAGGCCCGGGCCGCGGCGAGGGCGTCGGCCAACTCGGCGAAGCCCTCGACGGCGACGGCCGCCATGATGGCGTCCTTGCCCTTGAAGTGGCTGTAGAGGACGGGCTGGCTGTACTCGATCTCGGCGGCGAGCCGGCGGGTGGTCACCGCGTCCCAACCTTCGGCCAGGGCCAGGTCGCGTGCCGCGGCGACGATCGCCTGTTCCCGTTCCGCCCGCTCGCGCTCCCGGCGTCCCTGTGTCGACATGACCGCCATGCTAGCACCGCTAGATATCCTGTCGGTGCTCTGCTAGCGTCGCTCTCACATCTAGCAGCGCTAGGAATTGGAGTGGACCATGCTGTCCTTTGTCGCCTACGGGCTCGCCGTCGTGCTCAGCCTCTTCGTCGCCTTCATCGGCGCGCGGTTCCTGCTGGTACCGCAGGCCGCCGCCGCCGGGTACGGCGTGCCGGCCCGGCCGGACGGCGACCCCGCCTACCTGACGGTGAAAGGGCTGAAGGACCTCACGTTCGGCCTGCTCGGCCTCGCCCTGATCGCCTTCACCACCGCCGACGCGGTCGCCTGGTTCATGCTGATCGTCGCGCTCGTCCCGCTGGGCGACACCGTCATCGTGCTGCGAAACGGCGGGAAGAAGGCGGTCGCCTTCGGCATCCACTTCGCCACCGCAGTCGTCGTCCTCCTGGACGCCGCCCTGCTGTTCGCCCTGTGACAACCGGAAGCGTCCTACCGCCTCTGCCCTGACCGCCGCCCACCTTGATCGACTCGGCTTCCAGGAAGTCGCGGCATCCGACGCCAGTTGAGGCCCCGGTTTCACTGAAGCCGAGTCGATCAAGGCGCGGACTAGAGTGCGCACCGGCCCGGGACCAGCAGCGGTCCCGGGCCGGCGATCACGCGAACCTGCCTACTTGATCAGTTTCCAGGGGCCGGACTTGTCGCCCGGCTCCTGGCCACGGGTCCACCACTTCGCCTCGTACACGTGGCCCTTGAAGGACACCCGGTCGCCGGCGTTGTAGACCTTGGTGAGGGTCCAGGCCGCCGGGCTGTTGTCCGGCGGGGTGGGGGCGATCTCCTCCCAGGAGCCGTTGCGGTCACCCGGCTTCTGGTTGCGGGTGTACCACTGGGCCCGCCACTTCTTGCCGTCGTACATCGCGAGGTCGCCCGAGTTGAAGACGCGCGACGCGGTCCAGATCGCCGTCCCGTCCTCGGTCATGGCGATCTCCTGCCATGCGCCGTTGGGGTCGGCGCCCGGCTTCTGGTTCTTCGTGTACCAGGAGGCCCGGAAGACCCGACCTTGGTAGGTCACCCTGTCGCCGTCGTTGTAGACCGTCGACGAACTCCACTCCGCGGGCAGGTTCACCGTCAGTACGGCGGTGGCCTCCACCGGCGTGAGCAGGTCACTGCCCTGGTACGACGCGGTCAGGGTGTGCTGACCACCCGCGAGGCCCACCGGGAGGGTGAACGTCGCGGTCCCGTTGGTGACCGCGGCCGAGCCGCGAACGGTCGTACCCTCGCGCAACTCCACCGCGCCGGTGACCGGTGTGCTGCCGGCCGCGACCCGCACTGTCACCGTCGCCGCGGTGCCCCAGGTGGTCGGGGCGGCGGTGACGGTCATCGTCGGAACCTGCTTGGCGGTCGCGAACACGGCCGGCTGGGCCACCGCCTCGCCGCCGTCGGCGCTCCTCGCCGAGACGATCCAGCCGTACGAGGTGCCCGGCAGGAGCTTGCCCCAGGTCGTGGTGGCGACACCGTTCGAGGTCACCTCGTCGGTGCCGATCGTGCCGGACGGCACGTACGCGGCCAGTGAGTCGGTGGTGAACGACGTCTTGCGGGTGCTGAGGTCCACCGGCAGGGTCAGGTTGTCCTCCGAGCCGTTGTACCGCGGCTTGGGCTGGCTGCCGTCCTGGCGGATGTCGTACTCGGTCGCCCCGAAGTTCTTCAGGAACGGCGAGTACGTGTCGATGTGCATCTCGGCCCGGTCCACGTCGAACTGAAGCAGGCGTAGGAAGCTCGCCCCGAACTGCAACCGGTCGGTGGCCTTGTGGTCCGGGGTGCCGTCGCCGTTGACGTCGATGGTGCCGTCGGCGGCGACCTGCTTCGGCCAGAGTTCGGCGGCGGTGACCGTGTAGAACTGGTAGTCCGCGAGCAACTCCACGACGTCGTGGCTGACGGTGACGCCGATCTTCGACTTCAGGTTGGTGCCGACGCCGTGCTCGTGACCGGCGAGGACCAGGAAGACGTTCGGGTTGACCTCGACGACCTGCTTGAAGAGCGGCGAACCGTCCGGTGCGGAGAAGTCCGCACCCCGCCCGTCCGGGTTGGCCGAGGGCTTCAGGTAGTCGTGGGAGAGCAGGATCCCGTTGCGGTCCTTGTACCGCTTGAAGATCGAGTCAGCCCACTTGGCCTCGGCCGGCGTGACGCCGTACGACAGGCCGACCGCGACGAAGTCCAGACCACCGGCGGAGAAGAGCAGGTAGTTGTTCTGGTTGTCCTTGCCCGGCGTGACGGAGCCGTCGGCCTTGGTCACCTCGTCCCACGCGTGGTATTCGGTGCCCTTCGGCCAGGACTTCGCCGTCCCGTAGTACCGGTCGGCGCTGAACGTCCGGCTGAACCGGGACGTGGGGCCCGTCTCGGCACCCAGCTGGTCGTCGTGGTTACCCGCGATGACCTGGTTGACGACGCCGTTGTCGTCGAGGATCTTCTGGAAGCCGGAGGCGGCGGCGAGTTCCTTCTCGACCTGCTCGTGCAGACCGGGCCGCTTCAGCGAACCGTCCGGGTTGGTGGCCAGCGGGTCGTAGTAGTCGTTCTCGATGACGTCGCCGGTGTGCGCGGCGTACGCGATCTTGCGGCTGGCCGCGTTGTCGGCGATCCACTGCATCTGGTCGCGGTACGCGGCCGACCAGATCGCCTGCTCCTCGACCGTCTCGACGTCCGTGGGCTCGGCCTTGCCGTCGAAGTCGTCGTAGGTGCCGCCGGCCGCACCCTCGGTGACGTACTGGGTGTCGGTGAAGTGCGCCAGCGAGAAGTCGTACGAGGCTGGGTCCTCGAAGCGGTCCTTGTCGTTCTGCGCCGTCGAGTCGCGCGGGGACAGGTCGTCGGCGAACGGGTCCTCGCCGGTGACCAGCACGTGCACCACACCGCCGTCGCGGTAACCGGCCTCCACCGGCGCGGTCAGCACCGTCTCGCGTCCGACCTGGCCACGCGAGGAGGTCAGCACGACCCATTTGTCGGTGGCCGGGTTCCACGCCCGCAACGCCACGATCCGGGCCGGGTCGATCGTGCCCGACCAACGCAGGGTCGGCACCTGCTTGGTCGCCCCGAGCGGCAGGTCGTAGCGCTGGAAGATCAACCCACGGCTGGACGGGGTGTCGATCGTCGCGCCGTCGAGCGGACGCAGCGAGGCGACGTCCACGTTCCGGTCGTGCTGGACGTCGAGCGTGGTCGGCACGTCGGTTGCCTCACCCTGGTAGCCGCCGGTCGGCAGGACCACGTCCGCCTTGGTGAAGGTGGCGGTCAGCCCGACCCCCTCGGCACCGGGGATCCGCGCGGACAGCTCGGCCGAGAGCGGGTCGGTGCTCTTGACTGTCGAGTTCAGCTCGGTCGGGACGTCCGGGATGCTGGCGCTGCTGAACCGCACCTCGCGGGTGGCGGTGTTGCCGAGCGCGTCGGTCGCCGTGACCGCGATGGTGTGCTCCCCGGCCGGCAGGCCGTGGCCGATCTGGTCACCCTGCTTGACGGCCGTGCCGTCCAGCGTGATGACCGGCGTACCGACCACCCCGGTGGCATCCTTGATCTTGACGTTGAGCGCCACGGTCGAGGTGAGCCGCTGGCCGGCCGCCGGGACGCTGTTCTCGACCTCCGGGGCGGTGTTGTCGGTGGTGAAGCGCCGCGTCGAGGTCTTGTCCCCCACGACCGCCTTGATGGTGTGGGTGCCGTCCGCGATCGACGTGGTGTCCACGTCGGCGCGCTTTCCCAGCGCCGCCAGCGCCGAGCCGTCCGCCGCCGTGACGTCGAACAGGACCATCTTGTTCAGCACCGCGTTGTAGCTGCTGCCGCAGGTGCCGTCCCCGATGTACGTGGTCACCTGGGAGCCGGCGGGGTAGCTCGCCGAGCCGATGGTGACCGTCGTCTGCGCGGTCGACCGGGTCAGCTGGGTCGCCTTCGCGCCGGTCGGCAGCAGTTGGAAGTCCCGCAAGGTGAAGTCGTCAAAGTTGTCGCAGCTGCCCGGCTTCGCGCTGCCGTGGTCGTTGCCGGCGACGAACTCCACGGCGTTGACGCCCGGCACCAGCCACTCGTTCGGGAAGGCGAGGTCGGCGACCTCCTTCTCCCACATGCCGATCTCCACCGGGATGCCGTTGACCAGCACCTTGTTGTCGTACCCGTTGTCGCTGCCGTTGCCGCCCACGAACACCTTCAGGTGCGCGTCGCCCCCGCTGCCGAGGGTGTCGATTGTCCGCGTCGTCGGGGCGTCCGCGATGGTGAAGTGGAGTTCGGCGTCGGAGTTGGCCGCGCAGGTGGCGTCGCCCAGCGGCAGCGTGGCGGCGGTCGTCTCCACCTTCGTCACGGTCGTGCCGCTGGTGGTGACGAGGTACGTGGTGCCAGCGGTCACCGTGCCCGCCGTGCTCAGGGTGAGGCTCGTCGCCGCCCGGGTCAGCGTGAAGTCGTCGTGGTTGGCGCAGGTCGCCCCGTTGAGGGTGCCGTTGTAGTCGCCGGTCCGGATCTCGACGACGTTGTCGCCGAGGTGCAGGAACCGGTTGGGGAACGCCAGCTTGACGTCCTCCGCGCCGGTGGCACCGTAGTCACCGCCGAGGTCGACCCGGTGGCCGTTGACCAGCGCGTAGTTGTGGTAACGCGCCTCGATCGAGTTGCCGGCTGCGACAGTGAGGCCGAGGGTGGCGGTGCCGGCGGCCAGCGCCTCCGCGTTCTCGGCGGGCTTGTCGTCGATGGCCAACGACTCGACGTGGTCCTTGCCGCCACTGGGCAGCGCGGCGATCACCGGTCGGGTGCCGCGTACGCGGGCACCGTCACCGGGGGTGACCACCGCCGCGCCCGCCGGAGCGTTGTTGACGTCCACCGTCACGGACGTCTTCGCGCCCGACTGGGTGGTCGCGCTGACGGTGTGCGTACCGTTGGCGAGCTTGGTGGTGTCGAGGTCGGTGCGCAGGCCGGACGTGCTGCCCGGCTCACCGGAGACGACGAACGTCAGGTCCTGGTTGAGCAGCTTCGCCGAGCTGCCGCAGGTGCCGTCTCCGAAGCTGTAGCTGAACAGGTTCTGCTCACCGTCGGCGACCACGCCGAGCAAACTGAGGCTGATGCTGCTCAGCGCGTAGTCGTCGTAGTTGGGGCAGCGGCCACCCTCACCGTTGGGCAGTTCCTCGTACCCGACGGCGGTCTTGGTGGTCGTGTCGACCCAGTTCGCTCCGGCGTGGACGGTGATGGTGTTGGCGCCGGGGCGCAGCCAGTCGCCCGGGAAGTCGAGGGTGCCGACCTGCCCACCGGCGAGGTCCGGCAGGTAGATCCGGTCCGCCTCGGCCGTGTGGGCGTTGACGGTGATGTAGTTGCGGTAGCGAGCCTCGGTGCCGTTGCCACCCATCTCGAAGGCGAAGTGGGCGGTGCCGGCGGTCTTCTCGGCGTCGATCCTGTCGCCGTCGACAGCGAGGGTGGTCACCGAGTCGTTCTCGGTGACCGGCTCGACGACGACGGAGAGCTTGCCCTCGACGTTCTGCCCGCTGCTCAGGTTGATCAGCGGGGTGTTACCGCTGGTCGGAGTCGCTTGCGCACCCGCGAGGGTGGGGTTGAGGGCCGTTGCCGGCCCGGCGATGAGGATCAGCGCGACAGCGGACAGAACTCCGCGTGTTCGCTTCCTACGCGCACGTGTTTCGTGCGTCATGGCGGGGTTTCTCCTTCGTGACGGGTCAGGGTGGACGCCGCCGACGCGAAGAAACCCGCCACGACACCGCAGGGCCGACGAGCGGTTGAGGGCATGCCAACGCTCCGGCCCACAGGTGCTGTGGCACGCCGGCGTGCGCGGCCGTTGGATGACCCTGCCGGCTCTGTGCGAACTCGCCAGCCAAACCGGATGAGAGCCGGACGCTGTACGGGTGAACAGTTAGTTGATCATCGGCAGGACAAGGGGCCGACGAGTCGCATTGAGCGACTCGCCGGCCCCGAGGCCCAGCCGAGGGTTATCCGGCGCGGAACGCCACCCAGGCGTCGCTCATCCGGTCCGCCTGGCCCGTGGTGAACATGTTCATGCAGGAGTCCTGCGTGTAGTCCATGAAGTTGTGGATCGGGTCCAGCCCGGGCGCGGCGCAGGTGTCCGCACCCACCGGGCAGTCGAACTGCGGGGCCGCCTCGCGCGGGGTGTCCGCGACGAAGTCGCCGGACGCGGAGCAGCCGTGCGCGAAGGTGTGCTCCAGCATCAGCCAGTGCCCGACCTCGTGCGTCAGCGTGTCGCCCAGGGCGTACTTGCCGGCCGTGCCGCCCGGCATCGACTCGTCGAGCATCACCACGCCGTCGATGTAGTCGCGCCCGTTGTTGTAGCCCTTCGGAAAGTACGCCCAGCCGAGCAGCCCGTCGCCGATGTTGGCCGCGTACACGTTCAGGGTCTCCGAGTCGCCGGTGTACAGCGCCTTCTTCATGTCCCGCTCGTTCTTGCCCGGCACGACCGTGTACCAGGCGCTGTTCACCGTCCACGTCGTGTCGACGAGCGAGAACCGGAACGGAGTGTTGGAGGCGTCTCCCGCCGTACGGCCCGCGAACGAGTCGTTGAGCACCGTCATCTGCGCGGCGATCAGGGTGTTCCACCGGGTCGTCTCGGCTGCGGTGAGCGGATGGTCGGAGATCATGTGGAAGACCGTCGGCACGGTGACGCTGCCGTTCGGCAGGCGCGGCGCGTCCTTGATCACGCCGTAGGCGTTGGCTTCGTTCGTGGAGTACAGCTCCGGCTCCTGGGCGGTGGCGCCCTCGGCTACCCGGGCGGCGCTGTGCGCGTCGGCGCCCGGCTCACACGCGGTGACGCCCGGGGAGGCGGGCGCGGGCGCGGCCGTGGCGAGCGCCCCGGAGGCACCGCCGGACGCCAGGAACGTCGCGGCGGTGGCAGTGAGGACCGCCAGTCGGAAGGTCGATCTTCTGCGCATCGGTGCACCTTTCGATGAGGGAGGCGGTGCGGGTCGACGACGTCGCTGTTCGGGTATGAGAACATGCCGACGGCATCGACGAAAAACCCTCTGAGCAGGGCAGATGCCGATGTAACGAAACCGGTTCAGCCAGCGCTGTTTGAGCCGCTACGGCGGATTTCAGAGGACGCGGGTCACCCGTTCGGCGGTGAGGACCGCGTCCCGCCGCGCCGGGTCGAGGTTGGCGCTGATCACCACGGACGCGCCGGCCGAGAGCGGCGCGAGCAACCACTTCAGCGGTTGCTCGGTCTCGGCGGCGTCGACCAGCAGCCGGTCGCCGGCGCGTAGGTCCAGCATCGCGGCGAACTCCTGGGCGAGCGCACCCCACTGACCGTAGGTGGTGCCGTCCGCGGTGGCCGGGTCCGACGGGTGGATGGCGGTGTGGTCGGGCGCGCCGTCGCCGTGCCGAAGCACCTCGGCGGACCAGTCCAACCAGCCCAACGGCACGTCGGCCAGCCGCCCCGGCCCGGTGCCGACGAGATAGCGGTGCGGCGCGTCCGGCACGTCCTCCAGCCAGTCGTCCTGCCGCTCCGGCGTCACGAAGACCGCGTCGAACGGCCGGTCGCCGCCGGGTTCGAGCACCGCCAGGCCCGCGGTGGCGCGCGGTCGGAACGACACCGCCAGGCCGGAGGCCCAGGCGCCCAACAACACCGCGGCGGTACGCCAGTGCGGCGGCAGCAACACCGCTACGCGGCTGCCGGGGCCGAGACCGCAACCTTCCCGCAGCAGGCTCGCGCTGCGCGCCGCCCACGAGCCGACCTGCTGTGCGGTCAGGTCGACGCGCTCGCCGGTCGCCTCGTCGCGGTAGCTGAGCAGCGGACGCTCGGCCTCGACGGGCCGGGCCGCCAGGCCGGCAGTGTCGGTTGGCCGCATCTCCACGCTCCCCGGGTCGACGTCGGCACCACAGTACTCAACGACTTTGGTCGCAAGGGTCGTCGGCCGATGGCCGTATCGGGTGACCGGGTGGCCCGCGCACGGTGCAGGGAACGATCCCCGAAACGCCGCCGAGGAGCGCCCATGCCGACCGGACCCGACCCCGCCGACCGCCCGGTCGCCGCCGACCGCCTGCCGCTGCGCCGGCGGCTCCTGCCGGTGATCGCGTTGTTGCTGCTCGCGCCGTGGGCGGCCGAGTGCTCGTGGGGTGGCTTCGCCATCGACGACTTCCTCCCGGTGCTGATCTTCCTGGGCCCGATGTACGGCGGCGCGGCGATCCTCGTCCGGGAGTCCGCCCGGCACCTTGGCGCGGGCTGGCCGACGATCGTGCTGCTCGCCGCCGCGTTCGGCGTACTCCAGGCCGGGTTGGTCGACCAGTCGCTGTTCAACCCCGACTACCTCGACGACACGCAGTACGGCGACACCCGGGCCGCCGCCGAGGCGTCGCTGGTGCCGGGGTTGGAGTTCAGCCTCCGGCAGGCGTTCGACTACGTGGGCAACCACATCGTGCTGACCATCTGCGCCCCGATCGTGCTGATCGAGTCGTTTCTCGGTGCGGACCGCCGGCTGCGGCCGTGGCTGGGCCGGCCCGGTCTCGCCGTGGTCGGCGTGATCTATGTGCTCGGCAGTCTCTTGATCTTCTCCGACAGCAGCGGCCGGAAGGGCTTCCTGGCCAGCCCGCTCCAACTGGCCTTCGCCGCCGTGGTTGTCGTCGCCCTCGTCGCGGTCGCCCTGCTGCCCCGCTGGCGTCGCGCCCAGCCGCGCCGGGCCGGTCGGGTGCCGCATCCACTCTGGGTGGGTCTGCTGGTCGTCCTCGTCCGACTCGGCGGCGACCTGACGCCCGGCTGGGCGGGGGTGGCGATCGCACTGACGCTGGCCGCTGCCGCCGGAGCCCTGATCGCGTACTGGTCGTCGCGCGCCGGTTGGGGGGAGCGGCATGTACTCACGGCTGGAGCCGCGGGCCTGGTGACCGCCGCGGCGTTCGCGTACCTGGTGCCGCCGTACTCCCCGGCGAGCCCGGCGGCCGCCCTGGCCGGCGACGTCGCGGTCACCGTCGTCACGGTCGCCCTGGTCGGGGCCGCCTGGTGGCGGCTGCGTGCCCACCGCGCTCACCGCCAGCCGGTGTCGCCGCCGCCAGCCTGACCGGGAGGCGCCGGCCGATCACGTCAGGTGACCCCGGTACTGGCGCCACCACCCCCGCCCATCCGGGCTCCGGACCGTCAGCGAGTGGGCAGCTCCGGGCCGCCGTCGAGCAGGGGGCCGAGCAGGTCGTCGTACTTCTCGACCCGGGCCAGGACCTCGGCGGCGGTGAACTGGCGGACGGCCGGCTTCCGGCCGCGTGCGCCAGCCTCGACCTCGTCCCAGGTCAGCGGCGTCGACACCGACGGCACCGACTGGGCCCGCAGCGAGTACGGCGCCACGGTGGTCTTCGCCGCGTTGTTCTGGCTCCAGTCGATGAAGACCTTGCCCGGTCGGAGGTTCTTCGCCATCTTCGACACGATCAGCTTCGGGTGGGCCTTCTCCAGCTCCTGGGCGATCCGCCGGGCGTAGTCGGAGACGAGGTCGGACGACTGGGTGCCCGCGATCGGGCAGCAGAGCTGCATGCCCTTCTTGCCGGAGGTCTTCGGGTACGAATCGATGCCGTCGTCGGCGAGGCGGTCGCGCATCAGGACCGCCACCGGGCAACACTCGGCGAGCCCGGCCGGCGGGCCCGGGTCCAGGTCGACGACCATCATGTCCGGGTGCTCGCCCACCTTCCACTGCGGTGTGTGCAGCTCCAACGCGGCCAGGTTGGCCAGCCAGACCAGGGTGGGCAGATCGTCGGCGACCACGTAGTCGATGGTTTCCCGGCCCTTCGTCGACCCGGGCGCGGGCAGGTTCTCCACCCGCACCCAGTCCGGGGTCGCGGCCGGCGTGTTCTTCTCGAAGAACGACTTGTCGTCCACGCCGTTGGGGAAGCGGATCCGGGTGACCGGCCGGTCCCGCAGGTGCGGCAACAGCACCGGGGAGATCCGGGTGTAGTAGTCGATCACCTCGCCCTTGGTGAACCCGGCCGCCGGGTAGAGCACCTTGTCCAGGTTGGACAGCTCCAGCGCGCGACCCTCGACGTCCACCCGTAGCCGTTCAGCCGGCATCGTCGACCTCCTCCGGAGGTTTGTCCGGGCGCAACCGCAGCACCCGGGGGAAGCGCAGCCGGCCGTCGGGGGTGCGCTGGCCGTACTTCACCTCCACCACCACCCGTGGTTCTACCCAGATGGCCCCCCGGGCATCCTCGCGCGGCACTCCAGGCGCGAACGGTGACGCGCCGGACCGCAGCGGCTCCAGCTCGGCGAGGAGCTCCCGCTCGATGGCCGCGCCGATCCCGCCGCCGACCCGGCCCCGGTAGATCAGCCGGCCGTCCGGCCCGGGCACCCCGACCAGCAGACCGCCGATCCGGCGCGCACCCGGTCGCCAGCCGCCGACGACGAAGTCGCCGGTCACCTCCAGCTTGACCTTCACCCAGTCCGGCGAGCGCACCCCCGGGCGGTAGACGGCCCCGATCCGCTTGGCCATCACCCCCTCCAGGCCGTGCTCCCCGGCCGCCTCGTAGGTGGCCGGCCCGTCGGCGAACATCGGGGGCACCGCCCACCGGGGGCCACCGAGCGCGAGGGCCTCCAGCGCCTCCCGGCGCCGCTCGTACGGCCAGCCGGTCAGGTCGTCACCGTTGAGCCGGAGCAGGTCGAATATCATGTATGTCACCGGCATGACCGCGGCCAGCCGGGCCGCCTTGGCCCGGTCCCTGACGTGCATCCGCTCGGCCAACGCGGTGAACGACGGCTGGCCGCCCTCGCCGAGCAGCACCACCTCGCCGTCGAGCAGCGCGTCATCGACCTGCTCGGGCAGGGTGGCCAGCTCCGGGTACGCGGCGGTGATCTCCACGCCGGATCGGGCGTACAGATGCTGAGCACGACCGGAGATGTCAGCGAGCGCCCGGATGCCGTCCCATTTGAACTCGTAAGCCCAGCCGTCGCCCGCCGGGAGCGGCCCGGTCATCGCGAGCATCGGCTTGAGCGGCGCTCCGGGCACGACCCGACTGTAGTACCAGGCCGAACACCTCGCGTCCGGTTCTTTCGGATGCGAGCATGGTCAATACCGGGGAAGGGAGCGCAGGATGCGTGCCATCTGGAAGGGAGCCGTGTCGTTCGGGCTCGTCTCGATCGGAGTGAAGCTCTACTCCGCGACCGAGGAGAAGGACATTCGGTTCCACCAGGTCCACCGCGAGGACGGCGGGCGGATCCGCTACAAGCGCACCTGCTCGGTCTGCGGCGAGGAGGTCACCTACGACGACATCGCCAAGGGCTACGACATCGGCGGCGGCGAAATGGTGATCCTCACCGACGAGGACTTCGCGGATTTGCCGCTGACCAGCTCCCGCGCCATCGACGTGCTGGAGTTCGTTCCGGCCGAGCAGGTCGACCCGATCCTCTACAACAAGGCGTACTTTCTCGAGCCGGACGGCGCGGCGACCAAGCCGTACGTGCTGCTGCGCGACGCGCTGATCGACTCGGAGCGGGTGGCCATCGTCAAGGTCGCGCTGCGCCAGCGGGAGCAGCTGGCCACGCTGCGGGTCCGGGAGGGGGTGCTGCTGCTCAACACCATGCTATGGCCGGACGAGATCCGTACCCCGGACTTCGGTTTCCTCGACGAGGACCTCAAGGTGCGCCCGCCGGAGCTGGCCATGGCCAGCTCACTGATCGACTCGATGACCGGCGAGTTCGAGCCGGACGTCTTCACCGACGACTACCGGGCCGCGTTGCAGGAGGTCATCGACGCCAAGGTGGAGGGTCGGGAGGTCGTCCAGCCGGAGGAGGTCGAGCAGGCGCCGGCCGCGGCGGTCGACCTGATGGCGGCGTTGAAGGCCTCGGTGGAGCGCGCCAAGACTGCTCGCGGCGAGCAACCGGCCCGTGGTGGTGGCGGTGGTGGCGAGCCGACACCCATCTCGTCGGCCCGGTCCGCGCAGAAGGCAGCCGAGAAGAAGGCGACCAAGGCCCCCGCGAAGAAGACCGCGGCGAAGAAGACGGCCGAGAAGAAGGCGGCCGAGCCGGCGAAGAAGACCGCTGCCAAGAAGGCCGCCGCGAAGAAGGCGGAGCCGGCGAAGAAGACCGCCGCGCGCAAGACCGCACCCCGCAAGAGCGCCTGACCGTACGGCAGCGGCGGCGGTGTCCGCCGCGCCGGGTACGCTCCGCCGGCCGCTGGCGACCGGAGGAGCCCCATGCCGTACACCCCTGATCTGGACCGGCTACTGACGCCCGGCGCCCGCTTCACCGACGAGCACGGCGGGTACCTGATCGAGGTTCACCCGGTGGGCGACATCGTGCTGCCGACCGGCCGCGTGGTCGGGTGTGACCCGCTGGTCTGCCCGGAGGCGGAGCCGTTCACGGTGACCGTGCCGCCGGGGCGGCATCCCGCCCGGGCCTGGGTGGCGGTGGTGCTCCGGGAGGACGCCGAGGTGGACCGACGGGTCGCCGCGCTGGAGCTGGTCGTCTCGACCGAGCCGACGCTTCGCTGGGAGCCGGCCGTCGCGGGTGACCAGGACGTCGCCACGCTCGGCGCGGACGACTACTTCGGGTACGGGGTGGACGCCGGTGTCGGCACCTTTGCCGACCCGACGGCGCTCGCCGTCCTGGAGGGCTGGGACTACGACCGGGTCGAGGAGGTCTTCATCCCGACCGAGCTGCCCTCGTCCCCGGTCCCGGGGCTGATCACCGCCGTGTTGGACGAGGCCAGCGGCGCCAACGTCGTCACCGTGTCCACGGGTTGGGGCGACGGCTGCTACGGCACCTGGATCGGCCGTGCCGCCGATGGCCGGGTCACCTCGTTCGTGACCGACTTCATGGTCGTCCCGGAATAACCGCCCGGGAAAGACCCGGAACTGTCGCGCTGGGCGATCCGAGGCGTCCGCGGCGGGCACGGTAGGCCGCGGTGCGGGTACCGTGTGCGTCGGCTTTCCCCCCGGCACCGGGTGCCGGCCACACTTCGCAGCAGGGAGTCGACGACGTGAGCGAGCGGACGCAGCAGAACCGGTCGGCAGGCCAGGACCAGAGCCCGGCGACCAAGTCGGGGCGCCGCCTGGCCGCCCAGTTGGCGGAGAAGAAGGCCGCCGACGCGAGGCGAAAGCGCAACGCGTGGCTCAGCGGTCTCCTCGCCGTCGCCGTGGTCGGAGGGCTGATCGCCGTCTTCGTGGCGATCGGCGGGGGCGACGACAAGCCCAAGACCCAGGCCGACGCGACCCCGTCCGCCTCCGCCCCGGCTCCCGACGAGGCCGGCGCACCCCCCGCTCCGCAGCTGCCCGAGGGCGCCGACCCGGCCCTGGGCACCAAGCCGACGGTGACGCCGGGCAAGGGTGACCTCAAGAAGCTCACGGTCACCCCGGTGATCCAGGGCAAGGGCCCGGCCGTGAAGAAGGGCCAGAACATCACCACCAACTACGTGGGCGTGTTCTACAAGGACGGCAAGGAGTTCGACTCCTCCTGGAAGTCGGGGCAGCCGGCCACCTTCCCGATCGGCGTCGGTCAGGTCATCCCCGGCTGGGACCAGGGTCTGGTCGGCGTGACCGTGGGCAGCCGGGTGCAGCTCGACATCCCGGGCGAGCTGGCGTACGGCAATGACGAGGCCGCCGCCGGTGGACGTCCGACCGGTCCGCTGCGCTTCGTGGTGGACGTCCTCGCCGCCCAGTGACCTGTCCGGGTCGTCCCGGTTGTCGCCGGGCCGCGATGGAGTTGTTCACATGGGGCTTCCGGCCCGTCACCCAGCGGCAGTAGGTTCGGCGTCACCCCGGGCGGTTCGCCGCCCGGGGTGAGCATCCGGAACCGGGACGCGGAGGTGCATGTGACGGCGCTGGACGAGCCCGGGCGGACCGCCCGGTCGATGTGGGCGTACTTCGAGCCGGTGCACACCGTCACCTACCTCCACCCCCGGGCCCGGGCCGCGTACGAGGCGGTCGGGCTGCGCGGTTACTGGCGCGGTTACTTCGCCGGCCGGGCCGCACCGCTGGGAGCCACCGAGGCGGCCCCGGTGATCGCGGCCTTCTTCAACTTCGCGCCGCCGATGGTGGCCCGCGCGCTGCCTGCGGTGTGGCGGTTGGCCACCCCGCAGGAGGCGCTGCGGGCCCGCCTGACCGGTGCCGTGCAGGCGCTCGCCGAGCTGACCTACGAGCTACCGGAGTCGCATCTGGTGGAGGCCGCCGACCTGCTGGAACGGGCCGCCGCGGCGGCGCAGACCGCCGGCCGGGTGCTCGGCGCGGCCAACGCGGCGCTCCCGGCCGGCGAGTACCCGCTGGCGCGGCTCTGGCAGGCCGCCACCACGCTGCGCGAACACCGGGGGGACGGGCACGTGGCGGCACTGGTGGCCGCCGGGCTGGACCCGGTGGAGACACTGACCGGGCGGGTCGCGCTGGACGGTTCGTCGCCGCAGTACCTGCTGGGCCGGGGCTGGTCCGAGGAGCAGTGGCACGCCGCCCGCGAGCGGCTCACCCAGCGGGGCTGGCTGACCGGGGACGGCGCGGCCACCGACCACGCCCGGGCGGAGTTCCAGGCCATCGAGGACGCCACCGACCGGGCCGCCGCGCACCCGTGGCAGGCGCTCGGCCCTCACGACACGGACCGGCTCCGGGAGCTGCTGGAGCCGATCGCCCGGTCCGGCCACACCCTGCTCCCCGAGGGCAGCCCGCTCGGCCTGCCCGCGCTGCCCGGCTGACCGGGCGCCCGCCGGTCGGGCAGGATGGGCCCGTGACTGATGCGGTGGTCTTCGACCTGGACGGCGTGATCGTGGATTCCGAGCCGGTGTGGGAGGAGGTCCGCCGGGCGTACGTGGCGGCGCACGGCGGGACGTGGCAGCCGGACACGCAACGCCGACTGATGGGCATGAGCACCGGCGAGTGGGCCCACTACCTCAGCGGTGAGCTGGGCGTCGACCGCACCGCCGAGCAGGTCGCCGTCGAGGTGGTCGAGGAGATGACCCGTCGCTACCGGGACCACGTACCCCTCATCGACGGCGCCGACGAGGTCGTTCGCCGGCTGGCCGCGCGGTGGCCGCTCGGGTTGGCCAGTTCGTCGCCGACCCGGCTGATCGAGGCGGCGCTGGCGGCGACCGGTCTGACCGACGCGTTCGGCGCGACCCTCTCCACCGAGCAGACCGAGCGGGGCAAGCCCGCACCGGACGTGTACCTGAGCGTGGCGCAGCGCCTCGGCGTCGACCCGACCCGCTGTGTCGCCGTGGAGGACTCGTCCAACGGGGTGCGCTCCGCCGCGGCAGCGGGGATGCGGGTGGTGGCGGTGCCGCACGGCTCGTACCCGCTCGATCCGGACGCCTCCGGGCTGGCCGTGGCGACGCTGAACGCGATCGGTGAGCTGACCCCGGAGCTGGTGGACGAGCTGGGTTGACCCGGGTCGAGCCGGGTAGAGACCACGGATGAAGGCCATCGTGTACGAACGCAACGGCGACCCTTCGGTGCTCGATCTGGTCGACCGGCCGGTGCCGGAGCCGAGCGCGGGCGAGGTACTGGTGCGGATGGCGGTCTCCGGGGTGAACCCGACCGACTGGAAGTCGCGCCGCAACGCCCCGCCGAACGGGTGGCAGATCCCCGGGCAGGACGGCGCGGGGGTGGTCGAGGCGGTCGGCGAGGGCGTCGACCCCGACCTGATCGGTGAGCGGGTGTGGGTCTGGGAGGCCGCCTGGCAGCGACCGTGGGGCACGACGGCGGAGTACACGCTGGTGCCGGTCCGGCAGGCGGTACGCCTCGGCCCCGCTCCGTTCGAGCTGGGCGCAGCCCTGGGCATCCCGTTCCTCACCGCGCACCGCTGTCTCACCGCCGGCGAGTTCATGCCGGACACGCTGCGGGCCGGGGCGCTGGCGGATCACACGGTGCTGGTGCAGGGCGGCGCGGGTGCGGTCGGCAACGCCGCGATCCAGCTCGCCCGGTGGGCCGACGCAACGGTGATCGCCACGGTGAGCAGCGCGGAGAAGGCACAGCTCGCCGCGTCGGCCGGCGCCTCCCTGGTGATCAACTATCGGGAGCAGAACGTGGTCGAGGAGGTCCACAAGATCGCCCCCGACGGGGTCCACACGATCGTCGAGGTCTCCCCCGCCCGCAACGCCGCGGTCGACGTACGGGTGCTGCGGCACGGCGGCGCGGTCTGCATGTACGCCGACGACGGCGGGGACGAGGTGAGCATCCCGATCCGGGCGATGATGGCGCCGAACGCCCGCTGGCAGTTCGTGCTGGTCTACACGGAGCCGAAGGCGGCCAAGGCGCAGGGCGTGAAGGACGTGGCGGCGGCGGCCAGCCAGGGTGGCATCCGGGTCGGCGCGGACGCCGGCCTGCCGTTGCACTACTACCCCCTGGCCGAGGCGGCCGCGGCGCACCAGGCGGTCGAGGATGCGACGGTGGGCAAGGTACTCATCACCACCAGCGACGCCTGATCGGGTCGCTGACCACCCGATTTCCCCGTCAGCAGGACAGAAGCGAACAATTTTCGCAACAATGACGGTGCGGGTCACCCCGCGTGAAGCGGGCGGCCCCGGCGCGGTGCGAACGCCGGGGCCGCCCTCTGGGGAGGGTTGTTTCAGGAGTACTCCCGCCCAACAGGCGACAGTGCCGGGGAAAACGTTACGGGGCTGTCAGCTCCCGGACAGTCAGCTCACCCCCGGCGTACCGCGAACGGACGACCTTCTTGTCGAACTTGCCCACGCTCGTCTTCGGCACCGTGTCGATGAAGGCCCAGCGCTCGGGCAACTGCCAGCGCGCCACCGACCCGGCCAGGAATTCCCGCAACTCCTCGGCGGTCACCGAAGCGCCTTCCCGGACCACCACGGTGGCCAGCGGACGTTCGTCCCAGCGCTCGTCCGGGACACCGACCACGCACGCCTCCAGGACCGCCGGGTGGGCCATCAGCGCGTTCTCCAGCTCCACCGACGAGATCCACTCACCCCCGGACTTGATCACGTCCTTGGCGCGGTCGGTCAGCGTGATGTACCCGTCCGGCGAAAGGGTGCCCACGTCGCCGGTACGCAGCCAGCCGTCGCGGAACTTCTCCTCGTCCGGGGCGTCGTCACCGACGTACCGCGCGGTCACCCACGGCCCCCGGACCTCCAGCTCGCCCACGGCCGTGCCATCGGCGGGCATCGGGTCGCCCGACGGGCCGACGATCCGCGCCTGCACGCCCGCCGGCACCCGACCCTGGGTGTAGCGGTAGCGCCACGCCTGCTCGCCGGTCGCACCGGCGGGCGGACGTGAAACCGACCCCAGCGGGGACATCTCGGTCATCCCCCAGGCGTGGATGACGTTGATTCCGTGCCGCTCGTCGAACGCGTGCATCAGTGCCGGCGGGCACGCCGAGCCGCCGACGATCACCTCACCGAGCGAGGAGGTGTCCACGTCGTGGGTGTCCAGGTAGGCCAGCAGATCGGTCCAGATGGTCGGCACCGCGCCGGCCAGGGTGGGCCGCTCGGCGGCGATCATCTCGGCGATCGGCGCGGCCTGGAGGAACCGGTCCGGCATGATCAGCGACGCGCCGGAGAGGAAGGCCGCGTACGGCAGACCCCACGACATGGCATGGAACATCGGCACGATGGCCAACTCGCGGTCGGTCGGCCCGAGACCGAAGCCCTCCGGCATGCAGACCTGCAACGAGTGCAGGTAGATCGACCGGTGCGAGTAGGCGACGCCCTTCGGGTTGCCGGTGGTGCCCGAGGTGTAGCAGAGCGCGGCGGCGTCCCGCTCGTCCACCTCCGGCCAGTCGTACGTGTCGGGCCGGTCGGCGAGCAACGCGTCCCAGTGGTGCACCGTGATCCGGTCACCGGCGGCCGCCACCAGCGGCGCCGGGTCACCGCCGCCGACCACCACGACGTGCCGCACCGTGGTCAGCTCACCGATCACCCGGGCCAGCAGCGGGAGCAACGTGCTGTCGACGAGCACCACCCGGTCCTCGGCGTGGTTGGCGATGTAGACGACCTGGTCGGGAAAGAGCCGGATGTTGAGCGTGTGCAGCACCGCACCCATGCTCGGCACCGCGAAGTAGGCGACCAGGTGCTCGTTGTTGTTCCACATGAACGTGGCGACCCGCTCGTCGCCGGTCACTCCACACTCGTCGCGCAGCGCGTGGGCCAGCCGGGCGGCGGCACGGCCCACCTCGGCGTACGTCATCCGGCGGGGTTCGGCGCCCGTCCAGGTGACCACCTCGGCCGTGCCGTGCACCCCTGCACCGTGGTCGAGGATCCGGAAGATCTGCAGAGGGGCGTCCATCATCGTGCTACGCATGGGTAACAAGCTAGTGTCGGCGGTCACACGTTGGGAACCCCCGTAAGTTGTCGCAGGTGAGCATCTCCTGGGCCGACTCATACGTGGGGCAGTTACGCGCGCTCGCCGGGGACCGGACGCTGATGTTCGTCGGCGCCCGAGCCGTGGTCAACGACGACGCCGGACGCATCCTGCTGATCAAACGCTCGGACAACGGCCAGTGGGCCATGCCGGCCGGCGCGATGGAGCTGGGCGAGTCGATCGCCGACTGCGCGGTACGCGAGGTCCGTGAGGAGACCGGGCTGCGCGCGCTGCGGGTCTGCGCGTTCGCCCTCTACACCGGCCCGGACCGCACGAGCACCAACATGTACGGCCACACGTACCAGGTGTTCACGACGGCGTTCAAGGTCGAGGAGTGGGACGGCCAACTGGCCCGGGTCACCGACGAGACCACCGACGCCGGGTTCTTCGCCCGCGACCGGTTCCCCGCCCCGCTCTCCACCTCGGTCATCGAGACCCTGGCCGACCTGGACGTCTTCGAGCAGACCAACCGACTCATCCTCAAGTAGGGCGGCCCCGGGGTCACCGACCCCGGTGCCGTCCCTCACTGGGGAAGGCGGAGCCCGGCGAAGAACCCTTCCTGGATCCAGTTCGGGTACGCGACCGGCAGCTTGGTGGCCTCGTCCAGCTCGGTGAGATCCTCCGCGGTCAGGGTCAGGTCCGAGGCGGCGATGTTGTCGACCAGCTGCTCCTCCTTGCGGGCACCGACGATCACGCTGGTCACGGCCGGCCGGGACAGCAGCCAGGCGACCGCCACCCGGGCCGGGCTGACCCCGTGTCGCTCGGCGACGCCCTTGAGCACGTCGACCACCCCGAAGGCGTGTTCCGGGTCGAACGGGGTGAAGCTGGCGTAACCGGGCTGGGCGCTGCGCGCGCCGCTGTCGGCGACGGCGCCGTCCCGGCTGACCTTGCCAGAGAGGAAACCACCGGCGAGAGGACTCCAGACGGTCAGCCCGACGCCCTCGTTGAGCGCCATCGGCACCACGTCGCGCTCCACGTCCCGGCCCAGCAGCGAGTAGTACTCCTGCACCGAGACGAACCCGGCCAACTTCTCCCGGGCGGAGATGCCCAGCGCCTTGGAGATCTGCCAGGCGGCGAAGTTGGCGGCGCCGACGTAGCGGACCTTGCCCTGCCGGACCGCGTCGTCGAGCGCGCGCAGCATCTCCTCCAACGGGGTGATCTGGTCGAAGTTGTGGATCTGGTACAGGTCGATGTGATCGGTGCCCAGCCGGCGCAGGCTGTCCTCCAGGTTCTGCATGATGTGCAGCCGGGAGGTGCCGACGTCGTTCGGGCCGGGGCCCGTCCGGGAGTGCACCTTCGTCGCCAGTACGACGTCCCGACGCCGCTTGCCGAGCGCCTTGCCGAGCAGTTCCTCGCTCTCGCCGTCGCTGTAGCCGTCGGCGGTGTCGACGAAGTTGACGCCCGCGTCCAGCGCGGTGTCCACCAGCCGCTGCACCTCGGGCAGCGCCAGCCCACCGAGAGTGCCCCAGAGCGGGTGCCCGCTGCCGCCGAAGGTCATCGCGCCGAGCGAGATCTCCGAGACGTACACCCCGGTGGTGCCCAGCAGTCGGTACTTCACGTGTGTTGCTCCTCGTGGTGGGTCGGAGGCCGAGGTCAGGCCCTCCGTGGTCACTATGTCGGACAGTGTGTCCGGCAACGAGCGTACGTCGCCGACCCGACCCCCGGCCACCTAGGATTCCGGCTATGCCCTCGATCACCCGCCGCCGCCCGCGCAACCCCGACGGACGTGCGGCCGTCGAAGCGCGGGTGCTGGCGGCCACCGAGCGACTCCTGAAGGAGGGGACCCGCTTCACCGACCTCGGCGTGCAGCGGATCGCCGCCGAGGCCGGCGTGGCGCGGTCGACCTTCTACACCCACTTCCGGGACAAGAGCGAGCTGCTCATGCGCCTCGCCGGCACCATGCGGGAGAGTTCGTTCGACCGCACCGGCGAATGGGACCCGGGCGGGCCGGGCGACCCGCTCGCGCGGCTGACCGAGATCTTCGCCGACGTGATCCGGATATACCGGACGTACGCCCCGGTGCTGGCCGCGGTCAGCGAGGTCGCCGCGTACGACGAGGCGGTCCGGGAGTACTGGGCGGCCGGGCTGGAGCAGTTCGTGGCCCGCACCGTGGACGTGCTCCGCGCCGAGCAGCAGGCCGGGCGTACCCCCGCCGACGTGGACGTGACCACGGCCAGCCGGCTGATCGTGGTCGGCGGCGACCGCTTCCTGGCCGACCACGTCAGCACGACCTCGGCCGACCCCGAGACCGACGCGGCGGCGGCCCGGGAGTTGGCCGCGACCTGGTGGTACGGCGCCTACCGCCGCCCCGCCTGACCACCGCGGTCGTCTCAGGCCGCGGTGGGGCCGAACTGTTCGGTGAAGCGCCCGGTGAACAGGTCGACGCCCTTGTACTCGGCGACCGTCGCCGCAGGGACGACGGCCGGGCCGTCGGGCGTGGGCATCTGGCCGACACCGTGTCGCGACCCGAGCGGGACCAGGATCATGGGATGGGGCATCGGCTGGTAGGTGGCCGTCGGCTGCCCGCCACGCAGCTGCGCGGTGATGTTCCGCGCCACGACCTCGGCGTGCTGCAACGCGTACGCGGCCATCTTGTCCTCCGCGACGTCGGTGAGGTCGCCGATCGCGTAGACGTGGTCGAGGATGTCGTCGGCCCCGCGCACGTGGAGAGTTTCGGTGACGGCTACCTGCCCCTGCGACGTGAGCGTCGTCAGCCGGCCGTCGACGAGATAGTCACTGTTGGTCCGCAGGCCAAAGGCACGGAACCAGATGTCAGCGGTGATCTCGTCGCCGTCGGTGGTGGTGGCCGTGACGGTCGCGGCCCGGTTGGCGTCGGTCGGCAACGGCGCGGCCAGGCTGGTCCCCAGCCGCACCTCGATGCCCAGCTCGTCGAGCTGCCGGTGCAGGTCGTCGCGCAGCCCCGGCCCGAAGTCGGGCAGCAGCTGCTCGGCCGGATCGATGAGGGTGACGTGCTTGTCCGGCCAGACCTCCTTGATCTCACCGGCCAGTTCCAGTCCGACCGGCCCGGCACCGAGGATCAGGACCCGTTCGGCGCTGGCCAACTCCTTGTTGGTCTGACGCAGGTCGTCGAGCGCCGCCTCGATGGAGTCGGCGTTGAGCCTGGCCGGGTAGGCGTAACTGGAGCCGGTGGCCAGCACCAGATAGTCCGCAGCGACACGCTGACCCGAAGCCAGCGTGACACCACCGGGATCCACCGAGACCGCTCGGTCCCGGATCACCGTGCCCCGCGTGAGCACCGTGTCGAAGGGAAAGAAGATGTTGCCTGCCCAGTCGGGCCGGACCAGCGCCCGCAGCGCCCCGGCGACGTTGACGAACGCGTCCCGAGGATCAATGAGGACGACATCGGCCACCGACTCCAGCGCCTTGGCGACCGCCGTACCCCCGTAACCGCCGCCGACGACCGCAACCATACGACTCATGACTCAGCTCCAACCGATCAGGAATTTCCGCTCGACCGCTGTCGAGCGCCTCCCTTCACGGTCGTCAGCTGAGAGCAGGCCAGGGAGACCGGACTGAGGCTGGTAGTGGCAGGGACACCATCCGGCCGGCCGGCGTTGTTACGTTCGGACGGTGAGCGACAACGAGCTTGGGTTGTTCCTGCGCCTTCACCGGGAAGCGGTGACACCGGCCGAGGTGGGGCTGCCCGCCGGGCCACGCCGTCGCGCCCCGGGGCTACGCCGATCCGAGGTGGCGGCCCTCGCCGACGTGAGCGTTGAGTACGTCACGAGACTCGAACAGGGCCGCGACCGCCGACCGTCCCCGCAGGTGCTCGCCGCGCTCTCGAACGCACTCCGGTTGAACTGGCACGAACGCGCCCACCTGCACCGCCTCACCAAGGCGGCTGATCCCAGCTACAACTGCCGGGGCCAGACCACCCCGAGCGGCGAGGTACGTCGGACCGTGCAGGCGTTGCTCGACCGTCTCGAACCCGGGCCGGCGGTGCTGCTCAACCGGCTCAGCGACGTCCTCGCCCACACCGCCGGCTACGCGCGGCTGGTCGGTCCGATCGGCCTGCTGGACGCGACGCCGGCCAACCTCGCCCGATTCATCCTCGGCGACGTCCGGGCACGCGGCGCGTACCCGGACTGGGACCACCTGGCCGACGAGCAGGTCGCCGCCCTCAAACAAGGTCCGTTCCGGGCGTACCCGCCGATGGCCGCCCTGGCCGACGAGCTGACCATCACGGCGGGCGACGCCTTCACCCGGCGCGTCGACACCGTGACCAGCCTGCCGAAGGCCAGCGGCATCTTCCGGTTGGCCCATCCCGAGGCGGGCATGCTCCGGCTCGCGTACGAGACCCTCGAACTCCCGGCGGACGACGACCAACGCCTGATCGTGTACCTGCCCGCCGATGCGGCGACCTCCGACGCGCTCGACCGCCTCAACGACCAACACCCGCAGCGGCTACGCCTCGTGGCCGGCTGACACCGACCGCCCCGGAGCGGTCCGGGGCGGTCGGTGTTCGAGGCGCTCAGATCATCGTCTGGGACTTGGCCTCCATGTCCGCGGCGGCCTCCTCCTTCGACTCGCGGGTCAACGGCTTGCCGCCCGGCGCCGGGGCCTCGCCGCCGAGCGGGTCGGCGCCACCGGTGGCGCCCTTCGGGCCGGCGCCCCGCAGCTGCGTGTTGGGCAACGTCAGGGTGACCACCACCGCCACGATCGCGATCAGGCCGGCGGTCAGGAACACCATGTCCAGCGCGTCGACGAAGGCGCCCTGGATGGCCGCACGTACCGGCCCCGGCAGGGCCAGGATGGTGGCCGGGTCGTTGATCGAGATGTTGGTGCCGCCACTCGCCGCCACGGCGGCCTGCTCCTGCGGCGGAAGCTGCGCGATCGCACCGGGCAACCGGTCGGCGAGCCCGCTGGTCAGCCGGGACGAGAGCACCGTGCCGAGGATCGCCACCCCGAACGAACCACCCAGCGACCGGAAGAAGGTCGCTGAGGAGGTGCCAGCCCCCAGGTCGCGTACGGAGACCGCGTTCTGCACCGCCAGGATCAGCGACTGCATACACAGGCCCAGCCCGACGCCGATCACCACCATGAACCCGAACGCGACCCAGAGCGAGGTGGCCACCTCCAACTGGGTGAAGAGGAACATGCCGACCAGGAGGGTCACCGAACCGGCCACCGGGAACCACTTGTAGCGGCCGATCCGGGTCATCGCGCGGCCGGTCAGGATGGAGGTGATGATGATGCCGGCCATCATCGGCAGCATCAGCAGACCGCTGCGGGTCGGCGAGGCACCCTTCACGATCTGCAGGTACAGCGGGATGAAGATGATCGAACCGAACATCACCAGACCGATGACGAGCAGGGCCGAGTTGGCCAGCGCGAAGGTGGCGCTCTTGAACAGCCGCAACGGCAGGATCGGCTCGGCCACCCGGGCCTCCTGGAGGACGAAGAGCACCCCCAGCACCGCACCGACCACGAAGAGCGTGATGATCACGCCGGAACCCCAGGCGTACTCGTTGCCGCCCCAGCTCAGCGCGAGCAGCAGGGCGCTCACCCCGGCCACCAGCAGGCCGGCGCCGAGCCAGTCGATCGAGTGGTCCCGACGTTCGAACGGGATCAGCCGCATCACGTGGTAGCAGACGACGATGGCCAGGATCGCCAGCGGCACGTTGATGTAGAAGATCCACCGCCAGTCGGTCTCCGCGAAGTAACCGCCCACCAGCGGCCCGGCGACCGACGAGATCCCGAAGACCGCGCCGAACAGGCCCTGGTAGCGACCACGCTCCCGGGGTGACACCACGTCCGAGATGATGGTGAACGCGAGCGTCAGCAGACCACCGGCACCGAGACCCTGGATACCCCGGGTGACGATCAACTGGGTCATGTTCTGCGACAACCCGGCCAGCAACGACCCGAGCAGGAACGTGCCGATCGAGAAGAGGAAGACCGGCCGACGTCCGTACAGGTCGGCCATCTTGCCGTAGAGCGGCGTCGACGCGGTCGAGGCGAGCAGGTACGCGGTGACCACCCAGGAGTAGTGGTTGATCCCGCCCAGCTCGCCCACGATGGTCGGCAGCGCCGTGCCGACGATGGTCTGGTCGAGTGCGGCCAGCAGCATGCCGGTCATCAGGCCGAACATGAGCAGCCGGATCTGCTGACGGTTCAGCACCGGCGCATCCGAGGCTTCGGTGGTCATGTGCCCTTCTATCCCGCGAGCCGCAGAACATGCGCCGAACCGCCAAAAAACCAACTCCCACCCACCCCTCTCGCGCTCCCGCCCCGCAGCGTTGATCAAGAGGTTTGCGTCATCGCACGTCGCGTTCGTGACGCAAAGCTCTTGATCAACAGGGGAAGAGGGGTGGGGCGGTTAGGCAGTGAAGGTTTTGGTGATTGCTGCGCAGAAGGCGGGGAGGTCGTCGGGTTTGCGGCTGCTGGTCAGGTTGCCGTCCGTGACGCACTCCTCGTCCACCCAGGTGGCTCCGGCGTTGGTCAGGTCGGTACGCAGGGTGGGCCAGGAGGTGATCCGTCGACCGCGCACCACGTCCGCCTCGATGAGCGTCCACGGGCCGTGACAGATCACCCCGACGGGCTTGCCCGCGTCGAAGAACGCCTTCACGAACCGCACCGCGTCCGCGTCGCCCCGCAGGAAGTCCGGGTTCGCCACCCCTCCGGGCAGCACCAGCGCGTCGTAGCCGGCGGCGTCGGCCTTGTCGACTGTCACGTCCACGTCGTACGTCTTGGAGTGGTCCAGGTGGTTGAAGGACTGGATGGAACCGGGCTTCAGCGAGACCAGTTCGGCCGTCGCGCCGGCGTTCTCGACCGCCTCGCGCGGCTGGACGTACTCGACCTCCTCGACGCCGTCGGCGGCCAGGAAGGCGATCCGCTTGCCCTGCAATGTCGCTGCCATCTCGGTACATCTCCTTTCCGGGGGTACCTCAATCCCCTTCCCGCCCTCGACCGACCGAAACAGGTCGGACAGGTTCGGACCGGTTCGGACCGGTCAGGGGCCACCGAAGGCGGCGTGACCGGCGGCGGGACCGGCCGCCACCCAGGTTTGTCCGCCAGGCCGCTGGGGACCCGGGGAGGCATGGCAGGAGCAGCAGCGGAACAGCGCCGGCTCGCCACCGTCGTGGAGAGCTGGCTCGGACGCCCAGTCCTGATCGTCGGCGACGCCATGTTGGACGAATGGCGGTTCGCCGACTCCGACCGGCTGTGCCGGGAGGCGCCCGCCCCCGTCCTCACCCTGCGCCGGCGGATCTCCGCCGCCGGCGGGGCCGCGAACACCGCCGTCAACGTCGCCGCCCTCGGCGGCCGGGCGGTGCTGGTGGCACCGGTCGGCGCCGACGTCGCCGGGGACGAACTGCACGACTGCCTGGACCGCGCGAGCGTCTGGGACCGTACGGTCAACCAGCCCGGGCGGCCCACCCCGGTGAAGCGGCGGATGTTGGCCGGCAACCAGATCCTGCTGCGGGAGGACTCCGGCGACCCGGAGGACGCCCTGGACCACGATGGTGTGGCTCGGTTGCTCACCGCCCTGAGCTGCGCCACCGAGGAGTTGCGCGCCGCCGCCGGTGGGGAGGCGCCGACCCTGGTGGTCTGCGACTACGGCCTGGGCGCACTCCCCGCGCCGGTCCGCGCGTGGCTGGTGGAGAACCGCCAGCGGTACGCCACGGTCGCGCTGGACGCCCACGACCTGGCCGACTGGCGGGGCCTCGCGCCGACCGTGGTCACGCCCAGCTTCGCCGAGGCGACCCGACTGTTGGCCCGCGCGGGCGGTACGACCCGACCGACAGGCGGGACCGAACTGCACCTGGAACACCCGGACGGCGACCCGGCCGACGGGCCCTCCGAGATGACCGTGGGCGCGGCCCCGGGCGCGGTACGCGCCGACGACACGACCGCCGCGTTGGCGCGGGCCGACCGCCCGGGGCCGGTCGGCGAGCCCACCCCGGGGGAGGGACGGGTGGCCCTCACCGGCGACGGGCTCAGCGTCACCGGCACCGGTGTCACCGTGAACACCCGGGCCGGAGAGGGCGTCGACCGGGCCGTCCTGGCCGAGTCGCGCCTGGCCGAACTGCGCGCGCACACCGGTGCCGACGTGGTCGCGGTGACCCTGGACACCGAGGGCGCGGTGGTCGGCGGCGCCGACGGGGAGCCACGACGCAGCCACAGCACCCCGGTGCCGGCGAGCCACGCCGTGGGTGCCGGCGACGCGTACCTGGCGGCGATGACGTTGGCCCTGGCCGCCGACGCGCCCCTCCCCACCGCGGCCCAGCTCGCCCAACTGGCGGCCACCATCACCGTCTCGGACACCGGCACCTGCGTGTGCCGACGGGACGACCTGCTGGCGGCGCTGGACCAGCCGACCGACACCACGAGCCACCCCGCGCTTGTCGACGGCGACGAGTTGGACGCGATCGTCGCCGAGTACCGCGAGGCGGGACGGTCGGTGGTCTTCACCAACGGCTGCTTCGACGTGCTGCATCGCGGGCACGTGCGCTACCTGGAACAGGCCCGCGAGTTGGGCGACCTGCTCATCGTGGCGGTCAACTCGGACGGCAGCGTACGACGGCTGAAGGGCCCGGACCGGCCGGTCAACCCGGTCGAGGACCGGGGAGCCCTGTTGGCCGCGCTGGCCTGCGTGGACCACGTGGTGGTCTTCGAGGAGGACTCACCCGCCGCCCTGATCGAGGCCGTCCGACCGGACGTGTACGTCAAGGGCGGCGACTATCCACCGGAGCTGGTGCCGGAGGCGCCGCTGGTGCGCCGGCTGGGCGGCCAGGTGCGCACCCTGGGGTACGTGCCGGACCGGTCCACCTCCGCGATCATCGAGCGGATCCGGTCGCACAGCCAGGACCCGTCGCCACACACCAACGACCGGGAGCCCGACCCGTCGCTCAGCTCCCGCACCCAGGCGTCGTGAACCGCCCTCTCGACCCCGGATCCCCGGAGGAGTTCCGCGCCGACCGGCTGGTCGACGTGCTGATTCCGACCCGGAACCGGCCCGCCGAGCTGGCCGTCACCCTGGGCGGGCTCGCCGCCCAGGACGGCGTACCCGGCTTCGGCGTGGTCGTCAGCGATCAGTCCGATGGGGATCCGGCGTACGCGCATCCCGCCGCGGCCACCATGGTCCGGGCGCTGCGCCACCGGGGTCACCCAGTGCTGCTGACCCGCCGGCTGCCCCGACGGGGGTTGGCCGAACACCGGGCGTACCTGCTCGCCGCCTCGGCCGCCCGGTACGTCCTCAGCCTCGACGACGACATCTGGCTGGAACCGGGTGCGCTGCACCGACTGGTCACCGCGATCGGGGAGCTGGGCTGCGGGTTCGTCGGCAACGGCGTGCACGGGCTCTCGTACACCGACGACGTGCGGCCGGAGTCGCATGGCCACTACGAGGAGTGGGTCGGCCCGCCCACACCGGAGCGGATCCGACCCGACACCCCGGAGTGGAACCGGGCCCGGATCCACTCCGCCGCGAACCTGCTGCACATCACCGAGCAGTTGGCGCTGCCGCCGGGCGCGTGGCGGGCGTACAAGGTCTCCTGGATCGGTGGGTGCGTGCTCTACGACCGGGCCAAGCTCGTCGACGCCGGTGGCTTCGACTTCTGGCGTCGGGTGCAGGAGAAGCACCAGGGCGAGGACGTGGCCGCGCAGCTCGCCGTGATGTCCCGCCACGGCGGCGCGGGAGTCCTGCCCAGCGGCGCATACCACCTGGAGTCCCCCACCACGGTCACCGAACGGGACGTGGAGGCGTGGGAGGTCGTCCTCGCCGAGGAGGACACGCCGCAGCCGGCCTGACCTACAGGGTGAGCAACTCCCGGGCGGCTTCCAGCACCTCGATCACCGGAACGTCGTCGACGAAGGAATCCCGGTGCGGGCACTCACCGTCGCCGGGCCGGTGCGGATAGATGCCCGGTGTGCAGTCCACCCCGCAGACCGGGCAGTGCACCGTCCAGGAGCTGATCGGCCGGTGTCGGCCGCGCAGCGGGCTGGCCCCGTTGATCAGGTTGCCGACCCAGAAGATCCCCACCGTGGGCGCGCCCACCGCGGCGGCCAGGTGCAGCGGGCCGGTGTCGTTCGAGACGACCAACGCGCAGTCGGCGTAGCAGCCCACCAGCCCGCCCAGGCTGAGCGTGCCCACCTGTGGTCGCACCGGCACCCGCGCCGCGGCGACGACCCGGTCCACCACCTCCTGCTCGGAGGGCGTGCCGGTGACCAACACCTCGTAGCCGTCCTCGTGCAGCGCTCGGGCCACCTCGGCGAAGCGTTCGGCGGACCAGCGGCGGCGGGTGTCGGTGGCTCCCGGATGCAGCGCCACCCGGGGCCGGTCGGCCGGGCCGAGCACCCGGGCGGCCTCGGCCCGGTCTGCGTCGGTCACCGTCAGCGTCGGCGTGATGGTGGTGGCCGGCGCTCCCGCCAGCGCCACCACCTCCAGGTAGCGGATCACCTCGTGCTGGTAGTAGACGTAGCGGAGCCACCGGTCCAGCGGCGGCGCGTCCTCGGTGCGCAGACCCACAGTCAGCCGGGCACCGAGCCGACTGATCAGCGGGTTGGAGTTGTCACCCCCACCGTGGATCTGCACCGCCAGGTCGAATTCCGCGCCGGCGGCAGCGGCCACGAAGTCGTCCATCGACGACTCCGGCTCACCCGCCTCAGGCTTACGGATGCCGGGTGCCGGCGGCACCACCAGCACCCGGTCCACCGGGCCGGGCCGGTCGCGCCAGAGCTTCGCGTGCCACGGCGCACCGAGCAACACGATCTCCGCCGAGGGGTACGCGCTACGCAACGCCTCCAGTGCCGGCAGAGCGAAGATGAAGTCACCGAGCGCGTTGGCGCGCAGCACGGCGATCCGCCGCACGTCGGAAAGGCGCTCGGCCGTCGGGCCGAGCACGGACGGGGTGACCACCCGGCCGCTACGGCCGGTCGATCTCGCCAGCGGTGTCCGGGCGGTGCAGCTCCCGGTCCGCGGCGGGATCGGCCGGCATCGGCGTACCCGCGGCGAGGTCGCCGGAGCGCGGCCCGGTGCGGCCCACGGTGATGGTGCGCGGCGTGGGTCGGGTCGCCCGAGGCAGGCGGACCCGGAGCAGGCCGTGGTCCATCACCGCGTCGATGGCGTCCGGGTCGACCCGCGACGGCAGGTTGACGCGGTACTCGAAGCCGCGCGTCTCGAAGCCGCCGGGGATGCCCTGGTCGGCGTTGACCTCCGCCTCCGAGCGGGCCCGCACGCACAACTCGCGGTCGTCCAGCTCGACCGCCACCTCCTCCGGCGCCACCCCGGGCAGCCGGACGACGACCTCCCAGCCGTCCGAGGTCTCGGTCAACTCGACGTCCGACGCCCCGGCGCGACCTCCGACCAGGCGGCTCAGCTCGGCGCGCAGCGACTGCAACTCCCCCATCGGGTCCCAGCCCTGCTGCCGGCCGCCGCGCCAGCCCCGGCCGAAGCCACCAAACTGCTGCTCGCTCATCACACCTCTCCGATCCGCTGGGTGGCCGCCGGCGGCCGTAGTGAGCTGGGCGCGTCCAGGCCGGCATCGCGGTCGACGCCCACACCGAGCCGGTCGACCAGCTCACCACCGAGCCAGGCGCTGATGCCGAGAATCGCCAGCGCGACCACCTCGATGGCGACCAGCGCCCCGCCGGCGGCCCGGGAATCCGCGTTGAGCCGCACGGCCCACACGGCGGCGAAGAGCAGGATCACCGCGACGTTGGCGCCCGCGTGCAGCAGACCCACCCGCTTGGCGCGGGTGCCGGTCGGGATCGCCAGCAGGTCGAACGAGCCGGCCGCCGCGGCGAGCAGGCCACCGATCAGGCCGACGGTGATGTTCCAGTACGCGACCTCGCCGAGGAAGTCGGGACCACCCACGGTGTCCACCACGTCGAACAGCACCGCCGTGGCCAGCAGCGCGACCGGGAACATGACCAGCATCGGATGGACTGGGTGACCCAGCACCTTGAGTCGGCTCTCCATCTTCCGGCCTCCACTGGTCGGCGTCCTGCGGAACGGTCTCGTGCGGCGAGCGCGTCGGGTGAGGCCGTACCCCCGGCAACCAGGCACAAACCTCGCGCTGGTCACGGCGGCCTAGGCTGACGACGGTGGTGCCCGCCACCGGCTCAACGCCTGAGGGAGGATCAACGTGACGGTGGAGATCACCTCGCACGAGGAGTTGCGCGAGTTGCTCGGCGTACCGAACGCGCGGGCCGCCGACAAGGAACGCACCCGCCTGCACGAGCGGGACCGCGAGTGGCTCGGTGCCTCGCCGTTCTGCCTGATGGCCACGGCCGGCGCGGACGGCAGCTGCGACGTCTCACCCAAGGGCGACCCGGCGGGGTTCGCCCTGGTGCTGGACGACACGACCATCGCGCTGCCCGAGCGGCCCGGCAACAGGCGCGCCGACGGCTACCGCAACATCCTCGACAACCCGCACGTCGGGCTGCTCTTCCTGATCCCCGGGCGGACCGACACGCTACGGATCAACGGACGGGCCCGCCTGGTCAGCGACGCGCCCTGGTTCGACGACATGGTGGTCAAGGGGCACCGGCCGGTGCTCGCCGTGGTGGTCGAGATCGAGCAGATCTTCTACCACTGCGCGAAGGCGTTCCTGCGGTCCGCGCTGTGGCGGCCGGAGACCTGGCAGCCCGAGGTACTGCCGTCCCGGGCACGCCTGATCAAGGAGGTCGAGGCGCCGACGGAGAGCCTCGAAGACCTGGAACGGCACTACGGCCCGGAGTACGCCACGAAAATCTACGTCTGATTCCGATCCGCGCCGCGCGGCCCCTACCGGTCAGGCCGACCAGCCGGCCGGGTTGCCGAACGACTCCCGGGAGATCCCCGAGCCGGTCTCCGGCCACGAACCGAACCGGTCGTTGTGCAGGTGTGCGAAGAGGTAGCACATGCCTTCGCAGTCGGCGTCCAGCAGCGCCATCGCGGGGTCGGCGCGGACCGCCTCGTAGTACTCCCGACCGAGGGCAACGATGAAACCTCGGGCGTAGAGGAAGCCGTCGTCCGAGCCGTCGGTCACCTCGTGGATGTCCTCCCGATCGATGTCGTGCAGCTTGCGCTCCACCACCCGGTCGAGATCGGTCAACTCCTGCCCGGTCAACTCGGCGGTCAACTCCCCGAGGTGGCCCAGGAAGGCGTCAAGCCAGGCGTCGATCGCAGAGGACGGGCCGTCGTCGTCGCCGCCGTCATCGGCGGGGTCGCGCTCGATGAGGGCCTGCCGCAGCGCCAAGGGCTCGGCGCCCAACTCGGCCCAGGCCGCCTCGATGAGTGCCCACAGCCGGGCCTCGTCGGCGGGGGTGGGCAACGTCCCGGGGGCATCGGTGGTCACGGTCACCGCCGGACCATATCGACCAGCACCGACACTCCCGCCGGCTCTCTCCACATCGGCCGGTCGCCGGGTCGCTGCTCTAGCGTTGCCCGGGTGGACGATGACGGTTGGTTGGCAGCGACCCGCACCTCCTACGACACGGTCGCGGTCAGCTACGCGCGCCTGGTACGTGACCTCCTGGCGGAGGCGCCGCACGAACGAGCCGCTCTGGCATCGTTCGCCCAGCTCCTGCGGGGTATCGGCGGCGGGCCGGTCGCGGACGTCGGCTGCGGGACGGGGCGCATCACCGCCCACCTGCACACGCTCGGCGTCGATGCCTTCGGGATCGACCTCTCGCCCGGGATGATCGACGTGGCCCGCCGTGATCACCCTGAGCTGAGGTTCGAGGTCGGCTCGATGACCGACCTCGATCTGGCGGACGGCTCGGTCGCCGGCCTGGTCGCCTGGTACTCCCTCATCCACATCCCGGACGACCAGATCGGCGCGGTGTTCGCGCACTTCCGGCGGGTGGTGCGTCCCGGTGGCCCCCTGCTGCTCGGCTTCCACGTGGGCGACGAGACGACCCTCAAGACGGAGGGCTACGGCGGCCATCCGATGAACGTGCGCGTCCATCGTCGGCAGCCAGCCCAGATGGCAACCTGGCTGCGTCAGAACGGGTTCACAGTCGACTCGCAGACCACCGTCACCTCGGCGGAGAGCCGGCTCGGCGGGATCATCGTCGGGCGCCGCGAGCCCTGATCACCCGTTGTCAATCCTCCGCCACCGCTGTTAGCCTTAACTGCGTACAGCGTTAGCAGTATTCGACCCCGAATGAGGCGACTGATGACGGACGACGCGCGGCCCGTCTGGGTGCTCGGTGGCGGCGGAGTGGCTGGCATCGCCTGGGAGGTCGGCATCCTGGCCGGGCTTGCGGACGAGGGAGTGACCGTGACCCCGGAGGCGGTCCTCATCGGCACCAGCTCCGGTGCCGTCGTGGGAGCCCAGCTCGCCAGCGGCACCCCACTGTCGGAACTCTTCGAGCGCCAGCGCGGCGGCGTCGCCCACGAGACCTCACCCGCACTGGGCCTTCTGGATCTGCTTCGGCTCGCCCGGGCACAACTGTTCGCCCGCACCCCCGAGCAGGCCGCTCGCCGCCTCGGTCGACTCGCCCTCTCCGTACGCATCGACGACCCGTCCCGGCAGCGCCGGATAGCCGAGGCACGACTGCCCAACCACGCCTGGCAGAACGATGTCGACCTGCGCATCGTGGTCGTCGACACCGGGACGGGTGCCAGTCGCACCATCACCCGGCACGACGGCGTCCCGCTGGTGGACGCCGTCGCCGCGAGCTGCGCCATGCCGATCTCCGCCGCCCCGGTCACCATCGACGGCCGCCGCTACATGGATGGCGGCATGCGCTCGACCCTCAACCTTGATCTCGCCCCCGGAAATGGCCCGGTCATCGCCCTCGCGCCGAGCACTGCCGCGATCGGACCGTGGGCGCGCATCGACAAGCAGCGAGCAGCGCTGGGAACGGGTCGCCGGGTCGAGCTGCTGCTCCGGGACGCGGCCTCCAAGCGAGCGCAGGGAACCAGCGTGATGGACCGATCCGTCGTACCCGCGCTCGTGGCCGCGGCTCGCGACCAGGGCCGACGCGAGGCGTCCCGGGTGGCTGCCGCACTCTCGGAGACATCGCCGGGGAAGGAAGCGCGCGGCTGACCCCAGGCCTCGTCATCCACCGTCGAACGTGACGATTCCTTTGGATGGGCGGCCGCACGGCGGCTTCACAGCGCGGACCAGGGCTTACGCCCCCTCATAAAGAAATTCTTCTTTCTCCTAAATATACGCAACTGCGGCCAAAACCCCTCTCGACCGATCAACCGGTCGAATACGCTACGACTCGCCCAACAACCACTTTGGGTGACTAGTAGGTAGCCCTGGGTGATCCGGGGTGGTTCTGGAGGGGTCATGAGCAACAACCGACGGCTGCGGCGAAAGCTGAACCATGGCCGGGCCGCTTCAGGGCTGAGTTCCGCTCTACTGGTAGTCGGGATGACGGGTGGGCCCGCAACCGCAGCGCAACCGCTGGAGACGAAGCCCTCCGCACAGGACGTACACATCGGTACGCCCGGTCCGCTGGGCCAGCACGGCGGGTGGCCGTCATCCTGGTCAACCGTCCGGCGAGACGCCGACGGACCCGGCGATTCGTGGGACCAGTACCCCGACGGCCAGACGGACTACGGCCCGCAGGGCTGGCAGAGCCCCTGGGGTGGTCACGACAAGGACAAGGGGGACTACCCGCACGACAAGCATGGCACCCAGGGCCCCCAGGGTGCTCAAGGAGCACAGGGCGACGCAGGCGCTAACGGTGCCCAGGGCGCCCAGGGCGACGCAGGCGCCCAAGGATTCCAAGGCGAGGCGGGCAATCAGGGCGCTCAAGGCGCGCAAGGCAACACGGGTGCGCAAGGTGCTCAGGGCGACACGGGCGCTCAAGGTGCCACCGGTGCCCAAGGCTCACAGGGCGACACGGGCGCCCAGGGCGCTCAGGGCGATGCAGGCGCTCAAGGTGCCCAAGGTTTCCAAGGCGCCACCGGCGCCCAAGGCGCTCAAGGCGACGCCGGCGCCCAAGGTGCCACCGGCGCTCAAGGCCCACAGGGCGACGCAGGCGTCCAAGGCGCCCAAGGCTTCCAAGGCGCCACCGGCGCCCAAGGCGACGCAGGTGCCCAGGGTCCGCAGGGCGACGCGGGTGCTCAAGGTGCCACCGGCGCTCAAGGTCCGCAGGGCGACGCGGGTGCTCAAGGTGCCACCGGCGCCCAGGGTCCACAGGGCGACGCAGGCGTCCAAGGCGCCCAAGGCTTCCAAGGCGCCACCGGCGCCCAAGGCGACGCAGGTGCCCAGGGTCCGCAGGGCGACGCGG